>NZ_JBHWBW010000005.1:7988-56087 GCF_042735675.1 Kitasatospora sp. NPDC059571 | reverse complement strand
GCACGGGTATCCCCGTGTTCCCGCCACTGACATCGATGCCGTGGGGCGGCCAGCGCCGGCCCGAGGGCATCGTCACGTGACCTGCCCTCAGACTGCGATCACGGCCAGAGCCTCGTCAGCGATCAGAAACTCCACCAGTGCAGCAACTCCACCAGTGCGAAGTCGAGCCTGACCTGAAGCATCGGGTGTCACGTGTGGTCACTAGTGAGATGTTTGCGAGATTAAAAATGGTGCCTATTAGGAGGTGATCTGCGATACCATTCTTACGTGGAGGTATGCGATGTCTGAGATTTTTTCGGCGGTTGATGCGTTGCTGGCCAAGGCGAGGGGCGGCGGTGATCTGCCGGAGCCGGTGGAGCGGGAGCGGTTGCGTAAGGCGGCCGGCCTGACGCAGGTCGAGGTGGCGGAGGCGCTGCAGACGCGGCGGGAGACATTCGCGAAGTGGGAGTCCGGGACCGCGCAGCCCAGGGCGCCGAAGCGCAGCGCGTACGCGTTCTTGCTCGCGGGCCTGGCCGACATCCACGGCACGCAGGGCCCGGACGGCTGGCTCACCCTGGCCCGCCAGGCCCGGCCCCACGACACTGACGCCAGCGCGACCGCCGCGGAAGGGGCGTGAGTCGCTGATGGACCGTAAGACCTACACCGCCGAGCTCGCCGGTCTGCGTGAGCTGCGCACCGAGATCACGGCCGCGGCGAAGACGGTCGCGGCCGCGCAGAAGGAGCTGGACAAGCTCACCGGGCAGCGTGCGCGCCGGGTGGCGGGGCTTGCGGGGTACGAGGGCGCCCAGGCGCCAGCCATCGCGAAGGCCTCCGGGCTGACGCTCGCGGACGTGGTGCGGATCGCGCCGCTGCTGGACCCGACCCCCGCCTCCGTCCGCGCCGCCAAGACCGACGACAAGGCCGCCGCCGAGCCCGCTGTCGCCGTTGCTCCGGCGCTGACCCGCCCGGCCGCCGTACTCGAGCAGCCAGCCCCGGCCGCCCCGGTAACCGAGGCGCCGCGCGAGGTCGAGCACCAGGCCGCCGCCGTCGAGCAGCCCGCCCCGGCGGCGCCTGCCGTTGCTGCGCCGGTCGCCACCGCTCCGATCGTCCCGGTCGCTGCGGTGGAGCGTCCGGCCGCTGGTGTCGGTCCGCGTGAGTTGCCCACTATTCCGGAGGGCCCGGCGGGAGCGCGGTTCGAGGCGGCGACGACCGGTCTGGTCTCCAAGCGCCCGCCCTACACCCAGCAGGCGCGCTCCACGGTATTCCTGGACGTAGCGGCCGGGATGCTCGCGGTGCGCGACCAGGTCGTCCGGGTCGACCTCGGCGCCCGCACGCCGGGCGAGATCCTGGACGCGGTCCTGGCGAGCGCGCCGGGCACGGAGCGGGTCTATATCACCGCCGGCGCGCCGTGGCACGACGGCGCCGAGCGCTACTCCACCCTCAAGGACGCCGTCGCGGCGTGGCTCAACACGCCGTCGGAGCGATGGACCACCGCGGTCGGCTCGGGCCGGGACAGGCTGGCCGGGCACTTCGTCCACCAGCGTCAGCCGGTCGGCCGCTACGCCCCCGCGGCCGCGTCGGACGGGCCGGTCACGGAGATCCGCTCGATGGGGGAGTGGTTCGACCCGGACGGCGCCGACGTCGTGACCTGCCGGGACGCCTTCCGGCTGCTGTGGCAGGCGCTGCGCCGCCACTGGGACGATGCCGTGTTGATGGGCTCGCCGTCGCAGACGGGCCGTGACCTGTGGTCGCGGACCATCCCGACGACCGGCAAGTGGGCCGGGGGCTATCCGGTGCTGTCGGAGGAGCTGCGGGGCCTGTTGCACGCGACCGGTGGTCAGGGCCGCACGGAGCTGATCCTGCCGCCGCGGGTGCCGGAGCAGCTGCCGGCGCTGGTGGAGTACGACCGTACCTTCGCCTACGCGAAGCACCTGTGGAAGTCGCCGATCGGCACGCCCCGCCGCATCACCGCGGGGGGCTTCGCCGCGATGACGGAGGCCGAGCAGACCAAGGCCCTGATGAGCTGCTCGCACTGGAACGTCCGCGTCACCGTTCCGGCCGGCTGGAACCACGTCGGTCTCCTCCCGGCCCCCGTGACCGGGGACCGGGCCTGGGTCTACCCGTCCGAGCCGGGCGCCACCTTCACCACGTGGGCGGGCGGCGCGGAGGTCCACCTCGCGCTGTCCAACCACCTGATGCCGTGGAAGGTCGAGGTTCTCGGCGGCCTGCTCTTCGAGGACGGCAAGCCGCTCGACGAGTGGGGCAAGCGACTCAAGGCCGCCTGGACGAATCTGACGAACCTCTCCAAGCTGCACGCCGACGAGCGGCAGCGCACCGCCGCGTACCTCGCCTCCCGTGCCGTTCGGTCGGTGCTGCTGTTCGGACTGGGCGGCTTCGCGCAGCGCCCGCGCCTGGTCTCCGGCACCACGCCGGTCGGGGAGGCGCTCCCGGCCGGGGTGGAGATCCTCGGCCAGGACGGCGAGCTGGTGACGTGGCAGCGGCAGGCCGGGTTCTCCCGCGACCCCAACGCGCACCCGGAGTGGGCCGCGTACGTGTGGTCGGGGGCGCGGGCGGCGCTGCTGGACATGAAGTACCGGCAGGGCAAGGAGGTCATCGGCTACGCCGGCGCTCTCCACGCGAAGCCCGGCACGGTCGTGTACTTCGGCACGGACGGCATCGCCCTGACCGAGCGCCAGATGTGGCCCTACCGCGGCGAGCCCGGCGACTACCTCCTCAAGGGCCACCTGACCGGGCCCGTGCCGCACCCGGTCAGCCAGGAGGAGTACCTGAAGCTGCGCGGCCTGGGCCGCGCCGAACTCGCCGCGAAGGGGACTGACCAGTGAGTCCGGCCGATCCGCAGAACCCGAACGAGGCCGCCCGCCTGACCCAGGACCTGATCGACCAGGGCTACACCAGGCGGCAGGTCGCCAGGATGCTCGGCCGCGACGCCTCCCTGGTCTCGCAGTTCTTCACCAAGGGCAAGGGCGCCAGCATGGTCAACGCGCTGCGCCAGCTGGTCCGTGCGGTGCGCGGCGGCGAGCGCGACGAGCAGGCGCTGTCCGGGATCGCGGAGGCGAACACCACCCGTCGACGTACGAAGACGGGGCAGAAGGCGCGGGTGCGGGGCAAGGACACGGTTGGCGAGGCGGGCGGGTCGATGGCCGGTCGGGCCGGGAAGCAGGCCATCCGCTCCGGGGCCTCCCATCTCGCGCCGGTCGTGCATGCGACCGGCCATGCGGGCGGGCGGCTGGCGTTCACGGTCCGGATGAAGGCCGACCAGTACGTGTACTCGGCCGGGTCGGAGAAGGACTCCGGCGGTGTGCGGCGCGGGTTCATCCCGCGTGCGGACGGCACCGAGGAGCGCACCTACGGCTCCGCCTCGACCGGTGGGTTTGATGCGGCGGAGTGGTCCCGGCGGGTCGCGGACCACCACGGCGACGTGACCGAGGCCATGAAGGAGTGGCTGGTGGAGACCGGCCGCGCCGTTGAGGACGCCGACATCGCCTACCTGGAGGTCCGCGGCTGGATCCCCGAGCAGTAGGCCGGGCGGCCTCTCCCCAACCATTGCCCGGCCCAGGGGAGAGGCCGACCGCACGACCACACCCCCCCGGCACAGGCCCCGTCGTCTCAGGATCCGAAGGAGAAGCACCGCCGTGGAGACCACCAGCGCCACCGCCGAGCAGGATGTGTCGGCCGGACTACGTGCCCGGGCCGTATTGCCGCTCCCGGCGCAGCCGTCCGGCGTCGTCGTGAATCCGTTGCCGCTGCACTGGTTCCAGAAGGACGCCGTCGCGGCCGCAGTACGCGAGGTGAAGGACCGGGGCCGCGCCACCGTCGTCGCGGCGACCGGCTCCGGCAAGACCCTGATCGCCGCCGGCTGCGCCCGGCGCCTGGCCGCGCGTGGCCGGGTGCTGGTGCTGGTGCCGACGATCGAGCTGCTGGAGCAGACCGCCGAAGCCTGGTCACTGCGGGGCGGGCGCCGCGGGCTGGCTGTCGCGGCGTGTTCGCGGGAGGAGGCGCTGGAGAGCGCGGAGGCCGGCGGCCGTGTCCATGCGGCCGTGACCACGCAGGCCGCGCGGATCACCGACCTGGCCACCTCCGCGAAGCCGGGTGAGCCCGTCACCGTGTACGCCACCTACGCCTCGCTGGAACGCATCGTCCAGGCCCACCAGCTGTACGGCCTCCCGGCCTGGGACCTCGTCGTCATCGACGAGGCCCACCGCACCGCCGGCGCCGAGGGCAAGGCATGGGCCGCGGTCCACGACGACGCCCAGGTCTCGGCGAAGCGCCGGCTGTACTTCACCGCGACCCCCAGGATTGCGGACGACCAGCGGGCGAAGGATGGCCTGGCCGCCCTCGCCGCCGACGGCGAGGGCGGGGAGAAGCCGCCCGTGCTCTGCTCCATGACGGATATCCGGATCTACGGCAAGACCGTGTTCACCTGGACCCTCGGACAGGGCATCGAGCACGGCTACCTCGCCGACTACCGTGTCCTGGTCCCCGTCGTCACCGACGAGGACCTCCGCGAGCTGCTCCGCCTCCCCGCCGTCGCCGACCTCCGCTCCCAGCGCTCCAACGAGGAACTCCTGCGCCTGGCCCTCCAGATCGCCGTGCTGCGCGCCGTCGCCGACCTCGGCCTGCGCCGCGTCATCACATTCCACTCCCGGGTGTCCGCGGCGCGGGAGTTCGTCGGCAGCCTGCCGGATGCCTCCCAACTGCTACCCGACCCGGAGCGCCCGGAGCGGATCTGGGCGAAGGCCGTGGCCGGCACCGACCGCCTGCGTGACCGCCGGGCCGCGTTCACCGAGTTCAAGGCCCACACCGGCGACGACGGCGAGGAGTGCGGCATCCTCGCCAACGCCCGCCTCCTGTCCGAGGGCATCGACGTCCGAGCGGTCGACGCGATCTGCTTCGCGGACCCGAAGTCGAGCGTCATCGACATCGTCCAGGCCGTCGGCCGCGCGCTACGCCAGTCCTACCGGCAGGGCAAGGTATCCTGGGTCATCATCCCCGTCTATCTCCCCACACTCGAGGCCGGCGACGACACGGCGGCCGCAGACTCGGCCGAGGTCCACGACGTCGGCGAGGCTGAGACGGCTGGGGTCGACGCCGAGATCGAAGCTTCCTCCTTCCGTACGATCTGGCGGGTCCTGCGAGCCCTTGCCGCGCACGACGCCCGGGTGGTCGGCCGGATCACCGAGCTGCGCTCCCACCGCTCCCAGGGCACCGCGCACACCACCGCGGCCAAGGCTTCCGAAGCCGGGGAGGGCGAGCCGCAGTCGGCGGCGGTGGGGTCGCCGATCGAGTGGCTGAAGGTCAACGCCCGGCATCACGCGGACGCCATCCTCCAGACAGTGAAGCTGCGGGCGTTCAACCCGCGCGCGGCCGAGTGGCAGCGGATGCACGCGCTCGCGGAGGTCTTCCACCTCCAGCACGGCCACCTCGACCCCACCGACAAGGCGAAGCACACCGAGCTGATCTCCTGGCTCGCCCGCCAGCGCCACCTGAACGGCCAGGCCCTGCTCGACCCCGCTCGCGTCTCGGAGCTGGACGCGCTCGGCATGATCTGGTCCAAGAACGCCAACGCCTGGGAACGCGGCTATGCGTACGCGCGGGCGTTCCAGCATCAGCACGGCCACCTCGCGATCCCCGCCACCACGAAGCTCGACGACTACGCCGTCGGTGCCTGGATGCGCCGCCAGCGCAAGGCCATGGGCCTCACCCCCGACCAGGCGGCCAAGCTCGACGGCCTGGACGAGCTGTGGCGCCTGGAGCCGGACTGGAACCGCTCCTACCGCCGCCTGCTCGCCTACCTCGCGGCTGGCGGTACCCTGACCGGTCCCGCCAACCGCACCGGCAGCGCGGACGATCCGACTTTCCGCCCCGGCACGTGGCTGCGCAAGCAGGACAAGGCCCGCACCGACGGGAAGCTGACCGCGCAGCAGGTCGCACTCCTGGACGCGCTCCACCGGCACGCCGAGGCCGTCGCCGGCTGACCCGCCCACTTCGTGAAGAGCTCTCGAGACGCGCGGCGCTGGCTGCAACTTGCTGACCGACTTCCCGGTGGTCTCCGGCCATACCCCCGAGGCAGTAGCGGCAGTCATCGCCGGGGCCGAGTTCGCCATCCTGGACCGGGCGCAGGGTAAGGTCATCGGCGTCGGCTTGCGGGCCCCGACGGCCGGATATCCGACTACGGCGAGAGCCGGCTGGAGAGATCCGAGGCGGCAAGTGCCCGGCTGACCGCCGCCGAGCGGGCATGCTGATCGGCCCTACCGCAGCGAGCACGCATCACCAGGGCAGGCCGTTCGCGACTGGCCGCCAGCTGTCGAGGGGACCGACGGTGAGGACTTCGACCGGAACCTACCAAACGGTAACCTGCTGGTCTTCCGCTGTTGCGGTACAGGTGCCGTTCTGATGAGCCTACGATGGTCACCTGCGGCGGGTGTGGCGTCAGAAAGCTTATGCCGTCGGATGGTTGCTGCCTGCGATGCTGCACGGTGGCAGGGGAGAGCGGAGCGGCTGCAACTGTGCACCTGAAGGACTTCTCTGTCAGTGGGTTCCGCTCGCTAACGCTGGTTGAGAACATCCCCGTCAGCGCGCCGACGATCCTGGCCGGCCACAACGACGGCGGGAAGAGCGCGGTGCTCGCCGCTCTTGACTTCCTCCTCGGCGGGTACCGCCTGGTCGAACAGGACCGGACCTACGACAACCCGCCAGCAGTAGACGCCGTTTCTGCCGCTCCGGCCCGCTGCGCCTCGACATGGGTCGAGGGCCGTTTCGCCCTGGACGCCTCCGAACAGGAGATGGGCTTTGCGGCCGAGCTGAGGATCCGACGCCGAGTGGAGGGCGACAGCCTGCCCCTGCTCGAGTACTGGGCCCAGCTCCCGCGCGACCCCAGGCTGCGCGATTTCGGCTCGCTGCTCGTCCCCGCTCTCAAGGAACTGGTCGAAGCCCTCGGGCTGCAGACTGAGGGCAGGGGACTCAAGGCAGATTTGCAGGCGGCGCTGGCCGCACACGCGGCGCGGTCTCCGCAGGTCGCCGAATGGACCGTTCTCCCCAAGCAGTTGGTGCGACGGCTGCCGAGGCTCCTGTCGTTCAGCGGGAAAGACGAGAGCCCGGACCGGGCCGTCCACACGGCACTTGCCGGCAGCTACCAGGCTCACCTGGAGGACGACGGCCTGCAGGGCCGCCTGCGGACGATCGAGTCCGAGGTCACCGACCTGGTCAAGGGCGACGCCGCCGACCTGTGCGCGCACATCAAGGCACACTGTCCTGACCTCGTGGAAGTCTCCGTCGAACCGGAGGTCTCCTTCTCTCACGGATTCAAGCACGCGCACCTGCACATCTCGCGAGCCCACGGCGAGCGGGTCGATCTGTCCAGGTCCGGCCGCGGCAGCAACCGCCGGATCGCCCTTGCCGTCTGGGAGTGGACCAGCAAGCTCCTGGAGGACCCCCAACCGGACGACAACGACATGCCGCCCGTCCAGACGATCGTCGTCTACGACGAGCCCGACACCCATCTGGACTACACCCATCAGCGGACCGTGATGGACCTCATCCGCCGCCAGTGCACGACGGACGCCGTCAAGGTCATCGTGGCCACCCATTCGATGAACCTCATCGACGGTGTGGACATCGCCGACGTCGTCCACCTGCGTCTGGAAGCGGGCCGCACCGTCATCGAGCGCCTCGCCGACGACACGCACGAGGGCATCGACCTGCATCTCGGGCAGATCGCCTCCGCGCTCGGCCTGCGCAACTCCGTCCTGCTCCACGAGCGCTGCTTCCTCGCCGTCGAGGGAGCCACCGAACAACAGGCGATTCCGGTGCTGTTCCGCCTCTCGCAGGGGCTGTCACTGCAGGCGGCCGGCATCGCCCTGTGGGCCTGCAACAACAATGAAGGCGCCCTCCACCTCGCCCGCTACCTCGCCGCCCAGCGCCGCACCGTCATGCTGCTGGTCGATGCCGACAGTCGCAACGTCGCCAAGTTCTTCAAGGACGACCGGCTGCGCCACTTTGGCCTCGATCCCGCGACACAGGTGTCGTTCGTCGGTGAGGCCGAGAACCTCAACGAGCTCGAGGAGCTCTTCGAGGACGAGCAGTGGGCCCGGGTGGCCAACCGCAAGTGGCCTCGACCCGAGGGTGAGCAGCCCTGGGAGGCCGCGCACTTCAAGGCCCACCGCGGTGGCCGCAAATTCAGCAAGGACATTCTGGACATGATTAAGGACCAGGGAAGCAAGAGCCCGGACGGTAAGCCCGAAATGGTCTACGAGCTGGCCACATCCTTGGGCTCCGCATCCGAGGTGCCGTCGCAGCTGAGGGAGGTCTTCGAGGATTTGCGCGCACGGGTGAGGTGATCATTTCCGGACAATGCGTCCTGCTGGAGCTGTGCGATGCGTCGTGCCTTCATCCGGGCCTTGCGCTGTTCGCTGGTCGGCGATGCCCAGGCATGCCAGCCCGCCTCCTCCACCCACTGCCTCGCATGGACCCGCTCGTCGATGCCGCACCACCGGCACCCGTTCGGAGCAGGGAAACCGCTGTGCAAAGAGTTTTGCTCGGAAGTCATCTCTCCTCCTCTCTGGCCCTATTCTTTCCCGCCGCACTGACAATCTCCTGCCCTCGCGCCCGCCGCTCACCCCCTTGCTGGCAGCGGTACGGCACTCCCGGGTTCCAGCGGTTCCCATAGATCACCATTGCGGACCAAAACACCGAAGTCGGCCCGCCCACCACACCCGAACGGTTACGGTCAGCGACCATGCGATTGCTCCACACCTCGGATTGGCACCTTGGGCGCACGTTCTACCGAGAGTCCCTCATTGACGCCCAGCGCGCCTTCCTCGACCACCTGCTGGCCGTCGTCCGGGAGCGGGAGGTGAGTGCGGTCCTCGTCGCCGGTGACATCTACGACCGGGCCATCCCGTCCCTGGACGCCGTCGCCCTCTTCGACCACGCGCTCAACAGCCTGGCCGACCTTCAGGTCCCCGTCGTCATGATCAGCGGCAACCACGACTCGCCCCAGCGTCTCGGCGTCACGTCCCGCCTGATCGAACGAGCTGGCATCCACCTGCGCACCGACCCCGCGACCTGCCACATACCCGCAGTGCTGCACGACGGGCACGGACCCGTCGCGTTCTACGGCCTGCCCTACCTTGAACCTTTCCTGACCCGTGAGGAGATGGCAGCCGACAAGCCCACCCACGAAGCCGTCCTCGGCGCCGTGATGGACCGCGTCCGCGCCGACCTCGCCACCCGCCCCGCAGGCACCCGCTCCGTTGTCCTCGCCCACGCCTTCGTCACCGGTGGCCACACCAGCCACACCAGCGACAGCGAACGGGACATCACCGCCGGCGGCATACCGACCGTCCCTGCCGCCGTCTTCGAGGGAATCGACTATGTCGCCCTTGGCCACCTCCACCGCCCGCAGAAAGTCACCGATCGCATCCGCTATAGCGGTTCCCCCCTCGCCTACTCCTTCTCCGAAGCCGGTTACGACAAGACCACCTGGCTCGTCGACCTCGACGCCGACGCCAACCTCACCACCGAAGCTGTCCCCTGCCCTCGCCCCCGGACTCTGGACTTTCTCACCGGGCACCTCGACGACCTCCTCAAGGACCACCGGCATGCACACCTGCACGACGCCTGGTTGCACGTCACCCTCACCGACCCACAGCGCCCCATCAACGCCATGGACCGCCTGCGCACCCGCTTCCCCGGCACCGTCCAGCTCACCTTCGCACCCCAGGACGGCGACCCCCCAAGCAGCACCACATACACCGAACGAACCCGCCACCGCACCGAACTGGAGATCACCGCAGGATTCGTCGACCACGTCCGAAGCGGTCACGCCCCTACCCCCGCCGAACACGACCTCCTGCGCCGGGCAGTCGAGGCCACCCGCCTGAACGAAACCGTGAAGGAAGCCCACTGATGCGCCTGCATACCCTCGTCCTGCAAGCATTCGGCCCCTTCCGGACCCGGCAGAGCATCGACTTCGACACGCTCTCCCAAGGAGGGCTGTTCCTCCTGCACGGCGCCACCGGCGCGGGCAAGTCCACCATCTTCGATGCCGTCTGCTACGCCCTCTACGGCAATGTGCCGGGGGAGCGCCACCAGACGGCGCTACGCAGCCACCACGCCGACTCCGCCACACTCACCCAGGTCGAGCTCGAGTTCAGCATGGCGGAACGCCGCCTGAGGATCGTGCGCACCCCCCAGCAGGAACGCGCCCGGCGCGACAAAAACGGCACCACGCTGACGCAGGCCAAGGCCAGCTTGGAGGAACGGCACGGCCACGACAGCCTCGGCCAGGCCGTCTGGAAGCCCGTCACCGCCGCCCAGCAGGAGATCGCCCGCGAGATCGAAGCCCTGCTGGGGATGAACCGCGGGCAGTTCTGCCAGGTCGTCCTGCTGCCGCAGGGCGACTTCGCGAAATTCCTGCGGGCCAAGGCCGAAGACCGCGCCACCGTTCTGGGACGCCTCTTCGGAACCCACCGCTTCCGTCGTATCGCCTGCTGGCTCGCGGACCATGCCAAGGAGACCGGGCAGCGCTGCGACGACGCCCGCAGGGCCGTCCTGCGAGACATTGACCGCATCCAGGACACCGCCGGCGCCCTAATCATCGACTCGACCGAGGAGCCGGCCCCCACCCAGGACAGCATCGACACTACCCACCCCACGGCACTCGCCTGGGCGCAGGCTGTGCATAACAGCGCCACCGGCGCCCACCAAGTGGCCACCACTGCACTGCAGGACGCCCGAGCACACCACAGCACCCGGGAAAACCGAGCCACACAGGTCCGCATCCTGGCGGAGCGCCAGCGGCGCCACCGCACCGCCGCCGAAGCCCTCGCGGCCCTGCAGGCACAGGCCCCGGCCTTCGAGAACCTGCAGGCTACCCTGGAACGCGGTCGCCGTGCCGAGCGGGCCCGGCCTATCATCCAGGCCCTCGCCGACGCAGACCGTGACCACCAGCAGGCCCGGCACGCCGAGGCCCAGGCAAGGACGAGACTGCCCGACACACAGCGCAACGACACCGACGAGAACCTCACCGCCGCCGACAACCGGCTGAAGAACGACCTTGGCCGCCTCGACGCCCTGCGCCACGATGAGCAGCGCTCCGACGACCTGGCCGCCTCCCTAGTCGAGCTCGAGGCCGAGCTGGGTCAAGCCCAGGCCGACCACGACGAGGTCGCCGACTGGCTGGGCCAGGCAGACAACCGACGCGACGAGCACACCGCGCGGATCGACAGGGCCCAACTGGCTCAGATCCAGGCCGACGAACTCGCTGCCGCCTTGCCGCCCCTTGAGCGGCAACTCGCCGCAGCCCGCCGACGAGACGAACTGGCCACCGACTTCGTCAAAGTCCAGGCCGACGTCGACAAGCTCAAGGAAGCCGTCATCCACAGCGCGGCACACGCAAGAGAGATCCGTGACCGGCGCATCGATGGAATGGCCGGTGAACTCGCCGGCCGACTGCGCCCTCAGGAGCCGTGCCTGGTCTGCGGCTCGCCCGTCCATCCCCGGCCGGCGACCGCCGCCGCCGACCACCCGAGCAGAGAGGACGAGGCCCGCGCAGAGGAGGCCTATCAGCAGGCCGACCAGGCCTGCAAACAAGCCGAACAAGACCTCGTCCGCCTCATGGCCGAGGCCACCGCGGCCCAGGAACTCGCTGGCGGACAGACGACCGCCGACCTGCAGCAGCATCACCGCGCCGCCCGGCAGACCCAGAAGGACCTCCTGGCCGCCGCCGCAGACGCCGTGCCCGCGAACGAGGCGTTGCGCGCCTTCGACGAGACGCGTGCAACCCGGACATCCGAACTCGCCAGTTTGGGCCGACGCATCGGCGACTACCTCGGCCGCCAGGAGACCCAGAGCACCGAACAGGAGATCCTCACCCTGCGCCTTGCCGACGCTCTGGCCGGATGCCCGACAATCGCCGCTCGCAGTGCAGAACTCACCGCCGTGGTGGAAGCGATCGCCCAGGCACGGACGGCGATCCAGCAGGTGGCGGTGACCGCGGGGAATCTGGACCGCACAGGCCGGGCCGCCGCAATCGAGATCGCCGCCGCAGGGTTCGCCACCCCCGAGGAAGCCCGCAACGCCATGATCCCCGGTACCGAACTGGCAGCGAAGGAAGGTGAACTGGACACCTGGCGGACGGCCCAGGCCACGCACACGGCGACACTCCAGGACCCGGATCTCGCCGAGGCCGCAGCCGCGGAACCGGCAGACGAGCAGGCCGCCGAGGCGGATCTTGCCGCTGCTGCCGATCGGTCGGAAGCAGCGGCCATCGCCGAGAGCACCAGCCGCGCCCGCTGCCAGACACTGCTCGGCCACATCGGCGACCTCGCGCAGAACGTGGGGCGACTTACGCCCCTCCTGGAAGAGCACCACGTAGCCAAACACATGGCAGACCTTGCTGCAGGGACTTCGGGCGACAACCAGTACCGCATGCACCTGGAGGCCTACGTACTGGCGGCCAGGCTGGAAGAGGTGGCGAAGGCGGCCAACACCCGCCTGGGACGCATGTCCTCCGGCCGCTACGTGCTGTCCCACACCGATGCGCGCACGAGCGGCCGAGGCCGCTCCGGCCTCGGCCTGGAGATCCTCGACCAGTGGACCGGCCAGACCCGCGACACCGCCACCCTCTCCGGAGGCGAGTCCTTCTTCGCCTCCCTGGCGCTGGCCCTCGGCCTCGCCGACGTGGTAGCCCAGGAAGCCGGCGGCAGTCGGCTCGACACCCTGTTCATCGACGAGGGCTTCGGCAGCCTCGACGACGAGACCCTGGAGGAGGTCCTCCAGGTCCTCGACGAACTGCGCTCCTACAGCCGCACCGTCGGGGTCGTCAGCCATGTCGCGGACCTGCGACGGCGCATCCCCACCCAGATGCAGGTCCGTAAGAGCCAGGACGGCTCGACCGTGAAAGCCATGGCTACCGCCCCGGCCTACTGACGTCCACGGATCGGCCCTGTCTCCCCCGCGGGCCAAGGAAGGCTCCCCCATCCCCCTGAAAGGATGTGGGCCCGACCCGCCGGGCCGCTTTCTCGACCAGTCCGTTTGGTTCTGGGCCGCTCGTTCGGTCGATAGCTGGGCCGCGCCCAGCTGCCGCCAGTGGGGCCGCGGACGGCGGGCCGGGATGGGGTGCAGAGACGGAGTATGTGCGGCCGGGCGAGCGGCCCATCTTGCTGAGCCGTCGATCCCGGTTGACGAGCCTGATTTCCCTCGCACGGGCGGCGCGTGAACGGTGTCCGGTGCCCTGCTCCTGGGGCCAAGTGTGCCGTCCTGCATCCTCCGACCCGCCCCGCGCACACCGCGCCGGCAGGATCGGGCGTGTTCGGCGGCACAGCCACCGGCTGACCGTGATGCCGTCCGGCAGGTGCGGTGAGCGTGGGTCACCGCCGTTGACCGCCTTCTCGCTCGGTGGGGCCGCAGCGGGGCCCGCTCAGTCCAGCGGCATCCCCGTGATGTCCACGCCTACCGCCGCCCCGGCGGGCACGGGGGGACCGGCGGCCGCGTGGTCGTCGTTGCGCGCGTTCCGCGGGGCGGTCACCGTATCGCGGGCATCGGCCGCGAGCACGGCCGCGTAGCCGACGGCGGCGGCGATCGCCACACCTGGGCGTGCTCTACTGGACGGGCCTGGGGCGGGAGGCTCCGGGGCCGCGAGGGAAGACGGTTGTCGTTCACACGCCGATTGCGCTCCGCCGGTATGCACGTAGCAGCCCGTTTTTCGTCCCTGAGGCCCCTTCTCCGCTGCAGGCGTCGAAGGCCAAGGGACGGCAAGAAGGTCGGGACGGGCTTCGCCGCGCTGTCTGCCGGGCCCGTCTCCGCCCGAGGGCGGAGAAGGCCATCCCGGGACTGGGCGCGCCGGGTGTCGGCGAACCGGTGGGGACGGTGACTTGTCGCAGCCGTCCGGCACACTCGATGCGGGACGCAACCGCGCAAGGAGACGTTCATGGTGCTGGACTTCGATTCGAGTCGTGCTGTGGTGGGCCTGAGGGGCCAGCGGCGCCTTATTCGGGCGGTGCTGGGGGCGAGGGCCGCGGACGAGCGGCGGTGGCTGGAGTGGAAGTCCGCGCTGGACCTTTCCACGGCACACGGCGCGTTCACCGCGGCCAAGGCGATCCTAGGCTTCGCGAACCGGATGCCCGACATCGCCGCCCAGTGGGCGCAGGGGCACGCCTACCTGCTGGTCGGTGTCGGACCGCAGGACCTCAACGGAGTTGCCCAGGCGGACATCGAGAAGGTTGACCCCTGGCTAGCCCGCTACCTGGACGGCTTCACCGGTACCAGATGACCTACGTCCCCCTGGACGCGGGCGAGGGCACCCGCCACGTGCTGTGCATCGACGTCGCACCGCCAGCCTGGGGGACCCGATCCACCCGCTGCGCAAGGACTACGACAAGTACCGCCAGGGCACGATCTTCCACCGCTATGCGGGCAGGACCGGGCCAGCCGGAGCCTGGGAGATCGACGACCTGGGCGAACGGCTGCGCCGCGGCGCGCCGACGGTCGACGTCTCCCTCGCCGCCGTCCAGGACACGGTGCCTGCGGTCCGGCTCGTCGGGGACTTGGAGCAGCTCCTGGCCCGGCGCCGAGACGCGTTGATGGCACAGCTGCCGACGGCCCACCGCACCGCGGACACTGCCCCGAGCACCGCAGCCCCGATCATTGTCGAGGCCAGGCCGCAGGGGGAGCGGCGGCGCTTCACCACGGCCGACCTCGAACAGGTCCGACAGCGGCAGACCGATGGCGAGAAGCTCACCGCCGACGAACGAGAAGCGCTAGAACGCCTCGCCACTGCCATGGAGAAGGCCAGCAAGTCGTTCATGACCGCCTTCGCCGCACCGGCCAGCCCAGACCGTCGGTCACCGGACCAGTTCCGCGCCGACGCCGACGCCTACGTGGCCCAGCTGCGCCGCGCCGTGCCGGGTGCCATCACTGCGGCCGCTGTCGCCCGTGCAGAGGCCGTGCGCTTCGAGATCCGTAACCCCACCGACAGATTCCTGGCCCAGCTCGAGGTCATCGTTGACCTGCCGGCGGAGCTGACTGCCGTCCTTCCGGGCAGACATCGTGCGCCCATCGAGTGGCCCGACCCGCCCCCGGCCTACGGAAGCCTCACGAAGTTCGACATCGGCATGCCCGTCCCGCCCATCACGGTCACGATACCGCCGTACGGGTTCCGGCCTGCCCCGGTCGCGCGTCGGCCTGAGATCGAGTCGACCGCCGAGTCGACAGTTGTTCGCTTTCCCGCCGTCGACGTCCGGGCGCACGGACACGTGCTGCTCGACCCGCTGGCCGTCATCGCAAACCAGGGGTTTGCCGGCACCCTGACCGCTCGCTGGAGCGCTACAGCCACCAACCTTGACGGCCGGGTGGAGAACGCCACAACCCTCCGGCTGTCACCGCTCCTCCTTGACGTGGGTGAGCTGATGGGGCGGACGTCGTGACCGCAGACCAGCAGGGGCGGCCGAGGGTGGCGGGCGCCGTGAGTTGGGCGAGGGTGGGGCAGGGTGGGCGTGGTCGCGTTGGGCGGCTACGGGCGGGGCTGGAGTTCCGTCATGTCCACCAAGACCCTCTTCCTCTTCTCCGACAGCTGGGGCTTGCCTACCTTCACCAGGCCGGATGAGGTGAGAGCCGTGCTGACGACGTCGGCCAGCTTCTCGGCGGTGGCCAGCTGCGGCGCGGTGACCGTGAACTGCAGCCGAACCGCCCTCTCCACTGGCGCCGCCACCGGCACGCGGGCTGGTAGGTCGGGAACATGGCCGAGGAGTTCCTCGGCGCGCTCCGCGGCCTTCCCGAAACGCTCGTCGTTGCACAGGCCGCCGATGGTGCGCGTGGCCTGGATCATGCAGTAGGCGGCATGGATGACCGTCTCCTCGTCCGAGGTCTGTGGCGTGGTCGCGATGCCGGTCACACCGGTCTCGGGGTTCTGGTGCAGGTAGGTCTCCGAGCTGGTCAGGCTGGGGTGCGCGTAGCCTGACAGCATCCGGTAGATGACGTACAGGCCGGGCTGGTCGAACAGCCGGCACAGCGACTCGAAACCGAGCTCGGCGCGAAGCGGGTGCTCGTCACCAGGCGGCGGCAGCACCGGCTCGTCCGTGCCGTCGGGGATCTGCCAGCCCTCAGCTTCCGCCTTCACAACGCTCTCCAGGAGGGCCTTGCGGTTCGCCTCGTGCTCCTCCACCGTCGCCTTGACGGCCTCGTTCCCGGAGCCAGCGAGCCAGACCAACTGCATCGTGTGCTCCGCGATGCTGCGCACGATGGGGCTGCTCTCGTGCCCGACGCTGTTCAGCGACAGGAGGCTGACGGCATGACCGCTACGGATCACGCGGGCCCACCATCCCCAGGCAACCAGGAATGCGTCACGGGAGTCCCGGTTCACCTCGATGTCGCCGCCGCCGGCATCGTTAAGCAGCTTCACCAGATGGGCGACGGCACGGTGTGCGCCCTGGGCCGTCTCGGCCACCGACTTGCCTGAAGTCTCAACCATGCGAGGAGCGTTCCACAGGATCGCGCCGGGCCGCACGCCGTTCTCTGGTCGTCCGCGGCCGAGGTCGATGGAGACGGGGTGGGCAGGCGGCTGACCTTGTTGAGTTGGCCGGCCGCGGCCCCGGCCTCGTAGGCGTCGACGATTGGCTGCGGGTCGCCCTGGGTGAGGACGTGGCGGGGCCTGGACGGTCTGCGGCCGGGCGGCGTTGTCCCCGGTGGGCTGGTCGTGGAGGTTGTCGGCGGCCGCGGCGCCGTGGCGACCGGGTCGTGTCGGTTCGGCATGAGGTCCATTCCCGTGAACTAGTGCCGCATCAGGCAACGTTCGCCCCGTCGTGACATGTCGCTCGGTTGCTGAGCCGGGCGACACCGGACCGTCAGAATGATCACGTGGCTGAACGCGTGCAGGTCCGTGAGATCGATGACGACGAGGGCAGACGGCTGCTGCGGATCGTCCGGCGGGGCACCGGATCGGTGGTGACCTGGCGGCGGGCCCAGATGGTGCTGCTGTCCGCCGAGCGGACGCCAGTGGCGAAGATCGCCGAGGTCACGTTCACCAGCGCGGACCGGGTCCGCGACGTGATCCACAACTTCAACGCCGACGGCTTCGACTTCGCTTTACCCGAAGTACAAAGGCGGGCGGCCGAGGACGTTCACGCTGGCCGAGCGCCGGGAGATCAAGAAGATCGCCAAGTCCAAGCCGGCCGAGCACGGCCTGCCGTTCTCGACCTGGAGCCTGGCCAAGCTGGCCGACTTCCTGGTCGCCGAGGGGGTGGTCGACGACATCAGCCACGAGGGCCTTCGGGTCCTGCTCCGCGAGGAGGGCGTCTCATTTCAACGCGTGAAGATCTGGAAGGCCTCCCGAGACCCGGACTACGCGGCCAAGAAGGCCCGGGTCGAGCACCTCTATGCGATCGCTGACGGCGAGGTCATAGCCGAGGACGGGGAGCCCGAAGTCGTCTTCTGTCTGGACGAGTTCGGCCCGCTCAACCTCCAACCGCACCCCGGGCGGCAGTGGGCCGAACGTGGCGGCAAGGGCAAGGACCCCGACCGCGAGCCCAGACCCCGGAGGCGGGCCACCTACACCCGACCGCACGGCGTGAGGCACCTGTTCGCCGCCTACGACCTCGCCAAGGACCAGCTCTACGGCCACATCAAGAAGACCAAGAACAGGTCCAAGTTCCTGCGCTTCTACCAGGGCGACGCAGTGGTGCACGCCGACGGGGTGAAGTACCGCTGCGAGGCGAACCTGCGCTGCTGGGTGACCCGCCCACGCGCAGCCGCGTCCGCCCGAACACCTGGTGGGGCCGGATCGGACTGTCCGACTTCGTCGGCGCCCGGGGGCCGCGGTGGGCGGGTTACGGCAGATCCGGGTACTGCGTGCCGGGGCGGGCCTCTCGGTGACGATCTCGTACAGGCCGGGGCCGGCAGCGGAACCAGCCGCCCACGGCCTTTGCGAGCCGGGCCCGTTGCACGTCCAGGCGGTCCATCGCGACCCCCGGCGGGATCTCCGCGTACTCGCGGACCAACGCGATCTCCTCGGGCGTCAGCCCTGGCTCCGGCACGGCAGCCTCCACAGATCGGCAAGCTTCCTGCCAAGTGGTCCAAAAGTCTCGTATCCCCTAAAAAGGGCATCGCAATCCCGGCGGGGTCGAGTCGGCGACACTTGCAGAAAGCCGCGACGGCCCGTGGCTTCCCCGTCGTGCTCCCCGACCACCGACCAGCACCATGTTGGGCGGGTTTCCGCAGCTCAGGGGCCAGAATCAACGTTCCCCGAAATCCCGGCAACCCCCCTGTGCCCCTTGTCTGGGTCGTTGGTCTTGGGTCTGGGGCACGAGGCGTTTTGCGCGCTCCAGGGCCGCCGTGGCCCTTCTCGATTTCCGCTTCCGGCCAGCCGCGCCCCGCGACCGGGCCGTGCTCACGGCGAGCAGGGCCGGGCGGCTTTCACGGAACCCGCGCCAGAGCCAGTCTGCCGTGTCCGCTGACACACAGACGCAGCACCGCAGGGGGCCGTCCTCCCGAACCACGGACGGCGCGCCCTGTGAGCGGTGCCCGCCCCGGAAGGCGGGCCCTCCAAGGCCCCGCGGCCCGGGGTCGCGACACGGTAAGGACCGGCGCCCGCTCTCCCTCACCGCCCGTCGTCGCCATCGCCGTCCATGTCACGTATGTCCTTTCCGGCCCGTTCCCGGCCCCGTGGTCACCTACCCACCTAGGCCCGATGACCACGGCCGCAGCCACGAGTTAACACCCTGTGACGACCTTCGGCCGATTGGATCGCGGTCAGTTCAGTGGGGCGGCCCAGAGCTGGATGCCACGGAGGTCATCGACTGTGCCCCGCAGGTTGGCCAGGTTGCTCAGGATCCGCATGTTGATCGCGCCGTCCCGCTCACCGCCGCGGGCACCGTCCCCTCCAGCAGTTCCGCCCGCGGCATCGACCGCGTCCCGCAGGCCCGCGGGAATCCTGGCGCCGTCTCGGGCCGGGTCGAATTCCCGGGTGACGAAGAACTTCAGCTCTCCATCGACCGCATAGACGAGATCGGTATCGCCATGGAGGCTGACCGTACTCGTCGCCGCCACACCGCCCGCCACCGAGAGTGCCCTCGCCGGCGGCTCGAACCCGGGCCCGTAGCACGTCAGACCCCCGTCGTCGTAGACGAACGTCCAATCGCCCACCCGACCGGACAAAAGAACCGCAGCGCTGTCCGTCGGACCGATCGCCGCCCGCGCGAGCGACGTCCAATCGGTCGGCCGGGCCGCCGGCAACTCACACGGCGTGACCTGATTCGGCCTGGCACCCAGCAGCAGCAGAGCCACCGTCGGGCGCAGCCCACGGATGACATGCACGGTGTGGTTTGGGTCCCGGCTTGCCAGTCCACTGATCCAGGCAGGCATCCCGTACTCGTCAACGATGCCCGCCGTGAAACCGGATGTCGGCATGTCTACCCCTTCGTTAGCCAGATCCTCATCGGCATCGCCACGACAGCGGGACGCCCTCGGGCTGCTGCTGTCGGCGATCTACAACGACACAGGACCTGAGCGATCACTCCGTCATCACCATCTAGAACTACGTCCACTCCCGTCACGACGGTTCACCACACGGCGACCGGCACCTCCGCGCCCCAGCCGGTCACGGCGCGCCAGCGCCGGGGGGCGAATCCACCTACCGGTCCGCACAACTACGGCCACAGGGCGAAGTCACGGTTCCCATCCCAGGAAGAAAGTCAACGTGCGCGGCGACGTGTCCGGGGCCGGCGGCTCGCACGGTCTCGCTGAACGCGGCGAGCATCGCGCGGTCCAGCGGAAGAGTTCGCGTAGAGGACGGCGAGGGCGTCGTAGGTGTCCGCCGTGGAGCGGTGGTGCGGGGAAGGTTCGGTCGCAAGCGGACGGTAGGGTCTTCCTGGGACGGACGGCTGATGATGGGACAGGTCCCGGTGACGGCTGCCCGAAGCGATGGTGGAGCCACGATTGTTGGCGCGAGATGGTGTCGCTGCGCCGACACTGAGCTGCCCACGGTGCCTCCGCTCGTTATTGCTAGACCTGACCCGCGGATAGCTATCTGATGGCCCGGGTTTGCGGCGCCCGCGGCGCAGCTACCAGCCAGCGCGCGGGGGCCGGGGTCGACGACTGCGCAGACACAACGCCGGGACCATCGTCACCCTCGCCCCGTCTGCCCTGTGGCGTTGGCCCATCAGGCGATCGTCAGACGGATCCTGCGGGGCAACGCCGCCGACTGGCTCTCGAGCCGCCGCTGTGGTGCCGGTCCCCGGCGGGCCCGGCCGCGACCGGGTGAACTTCGCATACGTAGCTTTAGGGATCTTGAGGGGTGTCAAACCATCCCCTGGGTGCAGGCGCAAACGCAATCGCACCCTTGTGCTAAATCTGGCGAGAAACGAGGAATCATGGCCGAAAGATCATTTGGAATCAAGGTTCGAAACTTCTCCGGACTTGATCTCACGCGGAAGTCGATCGAGCTTTCGCATGGGCAGTGGAGTGGGAACGGCGGGAGCGTCCCTCCGGAGTTCATTCCCCAGGGCGGAACGGCCGTTTGGGAAAGCGAGTCTGACGGCTTCGCCACCGGGACCGAAGGGCGGGCCATCTACCTGTCGGACGCCGGCGAGTTCTACATCCACTGGGATAACCCTTTCGTTGGATCGAACAGCTTCGATGTGAACGTCCCGCCTGGCTTCAGCCGGACTTTCGGAGACATCAGCGGTAACAACGTCTGGCTCAAGCTGGTCTTCGAGTCTCCCGAATAGACTGAGCCATTCTTATACTGGGCGCCGATTGGCCGAAGGCTGCGCTCTCGGTATGAGCGAAGAACGCGCGAGGCTCCCCAGCGGGTGAGCGAGTTTTCTGAAGTCTCAACTATTCCGCTGGGGAGCCTCGTTGGGTCGCCTGCACCCCGCCCTGCCGGACCTGCCGAATGCGTTTTTGAGTGGATAACCATGCTGATCATCACCCTCCAGCCCCGCTGCGCCGCGGGTCATGAGCTGGCGCAGCGCACCCGCACCACGGCCCTCGCACTGTGCGGCGAACAGGTCTCGTCTGCCCGGCCCGGCTCCCGCAGCCGTCTCGGACCTCCCGTACGCGGTCTGCTTGGCTGAAGGCGCCGTCCCGTCGGGAGCCAGTGGCGGCGTTGGTGCCGTCCCGGGACATCGGGGTGCCGGTGTTGATGGTCGGAATCGACCGCTCGACCCGGTCCAGGGCGGCGGCGAAGCTTGGTGCCCACCGCGAGCTGTTCCGCGACGACAGCCCGACCCTCGCGGACGATCAGATAACCAGACCGTAGTTCGCCAACGAGGAGATACGGTCATTCCAGCCTGCTGGACCTAGATCAGGTATGGCGACCTGGCCGGTCCCCGTATTGGTGGGAGTAAACGAACTCCCCCCATAATTCATGTCATCCCAGTAAGTGACCAGACAGTTAGTCCCGCTGATCGAGCTGATGACATCGTTCCAGTCGTCGCTCGTGAACAAGACGGTGTTGCGAGGGAGCCGGCTAAGTCGGTAGTTTGCATAACCTGCGCCCATCCAGAACCAGTCGCCCTGGTAATTCACGTCCGAAAACAGCTGGACGGTGTCGTGATGGTTTGGAGTGGGTTTAGGGCCTCCATTCGATCCAGATTGCGGACCTTGGTCGTACCAGATAGGGGGCCCGCCCGTGGGGGGAACGCCCCAATCCAGGGGCCTCGGGGGGCGAGGATCGATATTTTGGAGGCTCGGCCTCAGATGGCGTTCTGTATCCGTCAGATGGCGTGTCGCGTAGCTAATACCCCGAAGCGCGACAAGGGGAGTTTCATCCGTAAAAGCATATAGTCTCGGCCCGTCGGTCGCCGCCTGGTCGAAGAGGTAGTGAAGTGGCCGCCCATTGAACCGGGTGATGTCGGTCGGTTCATAATCTTCACCATCAACATTCAGGGCCATATGCGGCGCTGAATGAGTAATCGACTTCTCCTCCTCTGATCTCCTTGAGGAGAAGGCAAGCGGCGGTAGCCTCACCTGCCCGTCCCCCTCTGCGAGCACGGACCGCTTCCGTTCAAGGGTCCTGGCAACCAGGTCGCGCAGGGTGGATACACCTTCGCTTTCCAGGAGTGAGAGGACATCATCCTCCGTCACATTCGCAGCGAGGGCTTGATTCGAAAGCATCCGGTCCAACTCGGCCCGGGTCCTTCTGTCAATCCTTGGAGCCGTCATGGCTCATTCCTCCCGCGCAGATGCGCTGTCCATCCAGTAATCTTGCTACCAGTCTCCGCAGGAGGAAGTGCGGTCATTCCATCCGTAGGGCCTCAGGCTAGGGACGCTGCCATACCCTCCTGGCGGTATGACGTGGTAGAAGAACGGTCCCTCGAAGTTCTTCGCATCAGACAATTGGACCACGCCGACCGTCCACATCTCGAAAGAGGAGATTCTGTCGTTCCAGTCGCCCGTGAACAGGCCCAACGACACCTCTGACAGGCGCCAATATCCCAGATTCGGCCCCAGGCCTATGGCCAATCCATTTAGGTCGTCGTGTTCCCAGAAAATGGCACCAGGGCTCATTCGATATTTCAGCGGAGGGCTGGAAATGTCGCGGTACCTCTGAAAGTACTCGAACTGTAGCCAATCGGCCATGAGATCTCGATCATCTACGACCAGCATGTGTTCTTTGCCTGGTGATGTGAAGAAGTGTAGCTCCTGGCCGTTGAAGCGCTCGATGTCCGAAGGGTCGTAGAGAGTGCCGTCGAGAACGAACGGCACCTCTGGAATCACATGTTTGATGTTCGCGACCACTGATGGAGGGGCCTTACGTCGCATACTCGCAAAGTCTGGCCATGCAGCGGCGTCTGCCGACCCCTTAGTCTGCGCCGCTTCGTCTTTGAGAACCTGTAGGGCTTCCTCAAGGGAGGAGACACCCTCTCGCTTGAGTTCTGCGATGCCGTCTTCCATTTCGGCATCACCATTCACAATGGCTGTGAGCAACTCCAACGCATTGTTGCTCTTCGGTTCCACACTCATAGCTCCTCCAGGGAGCAACAGTTGAAGGCAAAGTGGGTTGAACCATCCCCGGGCATCCACACAGGGCTGATCGAAAGTTTGCAGATCTTCACCGTTGAGGGCGGTTTCGGCTTCTTCATATCGCCGTCCTCTACCAGAGAAGCACATCCTGGCGCGAATCGAAACTGGGGCCTTGGCCATCAGGATCGGTGACGCGGTCCTTACCTCCACCCCAACTGCGAGCGGAGGTTGAGCCGCCGTCGGGGCGTCGGAACACGCGCTGCCGTCTTGCGGACGCAGGGGCCGACGGTGGCCGAGCCGCTAACCGACTGTCCTCTGCGTCGCCGAGTCGGCACGGATGGCTCGTCACCGAGCCCGGCCGCCTCGACCGTCTCACTCTCTTCGTCCAAGCTGCGTAGGCCTGCTGCGCGCTGTACGCCGACTTCGGGCCTGGCAGCGCGCACGACACCGGCCCGGCCCTCGGTACGTCTGGGTTGGCCAGCCCGAGAGCCTGATCCTCACCGAACTCCTCGCCCACCGACGCCTCGCCCTCGCGCAGGCCTGAGACGGCGTCGCGCCCGCCATCCCTCCTTGGTGGCGGCGCGCTCGGGCTGCGGGCGGGGCGGGCACGGTGCGGTCCCGGTCGGCCGAGACCGAGTTCCTGCTTCCGGGCGGCAAGCGCACGGTGCGCCCGGACGGCGTGTGGCAGGCCCCGGAGATCGGGGTGCCGGTGCTGATGGTCGAGGTCGGCCGTTCCACCATGGCCCCGGCCGACGTCGCCACGACGTTCCCCCGGTGCCGCGAGCTGTTCCGTACCAAGGTCCGCGACAACGACCCGGCCCTCGCCGACCAGGAGCCGGCTGACCGGACGGTGCACTGGTGGCGCCGCACCTGGCTCGGCCACACCCGCCCCGGCTACCCTCCCGTCGCCCTGGTCGTCACCGGCGCCGGACCGGCCGCCCTGGCCAACCGGCAGCAGGCCGTGGCGTGTGGGGTTGTGCGTTGTCGGCTGCGTTGTCAGGTGGTGGGTTCGGTGGTGCGGCGGCGTCGGCGGAGGTCGCGTTGGGCTTGGGCGCGGGCGCATTCGCGGGAGCAGTACTTGACGCCGGTGGTGCGGTGCTGGCCGTAGTTGGCGCGGCCGCGTTGGCGGACGAAGTCGCGGCCGCAGTTGTGGTTGGCGCATGTGCGCACGGCGGCGCCTTCGGCGAGATGGTTGTACAGCTGGAGAAATGCCACGGAGTGGACGGTGGGGTAGCGGTCGGCGAGGCCGCCGATGCCGATGCTGAAGCGGCTCAGGGCTGCGCCCAGGACGCCTGGACGCGTAGGTCGATGAGCAGGTGGCGCAGGTAGTCCATGGAGGGCGGCCATACCTCGTTCTGGTGGGGGTTCTCTGCCCGGATGCTGGCCAGAGTCTCCTCGGTGACTTCTGGTGCGACGAGTTCTTCGAGGCCGCCTTCGTACTGGCATGCCAGCCAGGTCGTGATGGCCGCCTGGGCGGTTTCCACGTGGAGCCTCACCTGCTCGCGGTGGGTGCCGAAGGGGTAGGGCTGGTTGTCGAAGCCGGCTTCGGGGATGGCCCGGATCCGCCCTGGGGCCGTACACACCCCGGGCCCCGCCCGGGCACCTTCCCGGGCGGGGCCGGTGCCAAACCCGGCGACCCTGTGGCCGGCTCGGCCGCTGACACCCGTTGAAAAAATCTTGGAAACGGTGCGTGGAGTGCCCGGGGCAGGGCCACCTACAAGGGGTGTGCCCGGCGGCGGGAGGCCGACCGACGGCGGGCTACAACCCGACGGAAGCCTTCCCGCTGCTGCGGCCGCGATCGGGCCCGGCTGTCGACCCGGTGACCCCGTTGCCGGGCGCCCCAGCTGCGCCCCGGTTGCGCCTTCCCGCCGCTCCGAGTGGCCCCGCGTTCTCGGGCCCGGCCCCTGTGGACTACTTTCCGTCTGGCTCTTCCCGGGGTGGCCGGGGGTCGTGGTCACGATTTCGTAGTGTCCTGGGCCGGCTTTGCGGAACCAGCCGCCGGCGGCCTTCGCCAGCCGGGCCCGCTGTACGTCGAGCCGGTCGATCGCCACTCCCGGAGGGATTTCCACGTACTCCCGGACCAGGCGGAGACAGTGCCAGCAGGGGCCGTTCGGCGTTGGAGGGCTAGATCTGACAAGTAGTCCGGCAGGATAGGTGGATGACGTTCACCGATCCACTTGCTGGCAAGGGCGTGGCCAGCACCGCAGAACTTCAGGCTGCTGCGCTGGCTTGGGACACCTACGACGAGCGCCGAGACGGACCCGCACACATGCCGTTCTTCTACACGGCGATGCGATACGAGAATTGGTGGGGAGCCGGGGCAACGAGAGAAGAGCTGTACAGCCTTGCCAACAAGCACGGCATACCAGTGGCGTGGACACCCCCGGCAAGGGTGCTACGCGATCTGGTGGATGCCGGCCCCAGTCATCAGGCGAAACTATCCGTCCTGGAGGCAGCTGAGGACGAGGTCCGCGCTCACTGCCACGCGCTGATGGACGAGTGCACGTCGTCGTGGGTCGAGACTGGGCCGGAAGTCGGCCGCCACGTTCTGGCAGCCTGGGACGACGGACATCGACAAGCTGCAGCCTGTCTGGCGCTGGCCGCAGCGGAGGACGTCATGTTCGCCGTGGCCAGGGTTGACCGGTCGCAGAAGTGCAAGGGCTTGACCACAGCAGCCAGCCGCCCGCTGCTCAAGAAGCCGTGGCTGGTCGACAGGCAGATTGCTCTCGCACCGATCGAGCCATTGTTCACCCAGTACTTCCCAGAGAAGAACAATCCGATCCCCGAGACCCTCTCGCGACACGCTGTTCTGCACCGCCTCCCCCTGGAGCACCTCAACACCGGGCACAGCATTGTCGCGATCATGTTGTTGGTGTCCCTCATGCGGCAGGCCGAGCAGCAGGCCTTCGAAGCAGAGGTGGACGCCCAGTACTACGAAGAGGACTGAAGCCGGTGTCCGGGGACCGGCCGGTGCTGTCGGACGCGCCGCTGTTCCCCGCCTCCAGGCGGCCCCGGTGCTGTGCCCGGACCGACTCCGGCGTCGTTTCTCTCCGGGGTGCTGCAGCGGGGTCTTGGCGGGTTCCCTGGATGCCGTCGTCCCCGGCGCGGGCGGTGTCGTGGGCTGCGCCTGGTGCTGCCGCGGCTGTCCTGCCCGGAGCGCTCCGGCACGCCGCACCTTCGGGCGCCCGCTGCTGCGCCCCCGTTGTCCCGGTACGCGGTGGTCGGCGGCCCGGGCCTGGTCCTGATTCTGTGCCGTCGCTGTTGTTCGTGGGCCCACAGGGAGAGGGAGTGGACCGTGTGCCGGCCGGTTGCTGGTGGGGCGTCACGATGCCGGTCACTGCCCGGTTTTCCGGCGCGTGGTGGGGCCCGGACGGCCGGGCCCGGGGCGGCATCCTAGCTGTGCAACCGCCCTGTCCGGCACCGTCGTCCACGCGCCGGTACCGTCCCTGGCAGCCGGTCCCGCCGTACCCTGGGCCGCCCGCTGCTGCGCCCGTCCCGGGGCGCCCGCGGCACGCTCCTCACCGCCGGCCCCGGCCGCTTGCCGCTGCGTCCCGGTGTCCGTTGCCGCGTCTGGTCCTGCGAGCCCCGGCCGACCGTCGGACGCAGCCGGAGCCGCCCGTTTCCCCACCCCCGTGTACCGGTCGGCGGTCGGCCGTCGCACGCGACGCTTCGATGCCGTTCCAGGGGGACCGGGGACTCCGCCGCCGATGCCCGCGTCGTTGCCCACCGGCCACGGTGCGCACTGCTGCTGGTGCCTCTCCCCGGAGACCGCCCGGGCCACCGGAACCCTCTCTCCCCGTCACCGGCCCGGGGAGGGCCCCGCACCAGGGGCCGCCAGGCCCCACCCCGGCTCCGGCCGTCCTGCGCTGCGCCGTATCCCCGTCCCCGTGCCACCCCCAGGGGCGGTGATACCTCTTGTATCTCCGCCCACCCCGCACAGCCCGGCGCGCCGCGCTCCCGGAATCCGCCCCACCGGGGGCGCCGCAGGCGCACCCGCCCCCAGCCACCCACCAGGGGGCCGCCAGGCCCCGGCCCTCACCACCGCGGCCGCCAGGCCGCCCCCGCCAACTGCGCCCCGCACCCTTTTTCCGCGGGTGGCGCCGCAGGCGACACCCCCAGCCACCCACCAAGGAGCCGCCAGGCCCCGACCGCCCCCGTCACGTCCGCCAGGACGTCCGTGCGCTGTCCGCCTCGCCCCCGTGCTGCGCCGTGCCGACTGGTCAGGTCGTGGGGAGGCCGGGGATCCGGTCGTAGGAAGGGTCGCCGGGGAAGGCGATGGATTCGATGCGCTGCGCGGGGATCGCGGCTCGGTAGAAGACGTCGGCGTTCGCGGGGACGTGGCCGATGGCCTTGCCGACGAAGGTGTGCACCAGCGACCTGTAGACCTTGTGGTCGCCCGGAAGCGTCAGGTCGAGGTGGGTGTCGACGGTCACGTAATTCGGCTCTGGCGAAGTCTTGTGATCAGGCTTGAGTCAGACGGCCCGGATGGTTATGCGCCTCGGTGGCGCACGTCTGGCTTGTCGGCACCTCGGGCTAGTGTTCTGAGTCTTTAGTTCTGTAGATAAATGTAGACTGATCGTGTGGCGAGGACTGGACGGCCGAAGGCCGAGTTGGTGCTGTCGGACGACGAGCGGGTCGCCCTTGAGGGGTGGGTGCGTCGCCGGTCCACGCCGCAGGCATGGGCTCTGCGATGTCGGATCGTCCTGGAGTGCGCCGGCGGCGCATCCAACAAGGATGTCGCAGAGCGGTTGGGGTCCACGCCGCAGGCGGTGGGCCGATGGCGGGCCCGGTTCGTCGAGCACCGGATCGCCGGCCTCGGCGACATGCCCAGGCCCGGAGCGCCGCGCACGGTGTCCGACGAGCGGGTCGCCGAGCTGCTCGCCAGGACCCTGGAGTCCGCCCCGAAGAACGCCACGCACTGGTCGACCCGGGCGATGGCGGAGGAGACGGGCCTGTCGCAGTCGACGGTCTCCAGGATCTGGCGGGCGTTCGGCCTGCAACCCCATCGCGCCGAGAAGTTCAAGCTCTCCACCGATCCGTACTTCGTCGACAAGGTCCACGATGTGGTGGGCCTGTACCTGGACCCGCCGGAGCGGGCCCTGGTGTTCTGCGTGGACGAGAAGTCCCAGATCCAGGCGCTCGACCGCTCCCAGCCCGTGCTTCCGATGATGCCGGGCGTACCGCAGCGCATGACTGCCGACTACGTCCGGCACGGCACCACCACCCTGTTCGCCGCACTCGAGGTCGCCACCGGCAAGGTGATCGGATCCCTGCACCGGCGGCACCGCGCCGAGGAGTTCAAGAAGTTCCTGGTCAAGCTCGACAAGGAGGTCCCGGCCAGCCTGGACGTGCACCTGGTCCTGGACAACTACGCCACCCATAAAACCCCGGCGATCAAGACGTGGCTGGTCGCGCATCCCCGCTTCCACCTGCACTTCACCCCCACGGGCTCGTCCTGGCTGAATCTCGTGGAGCGCTGGTTCGCCGAGCTGACGAACAAGCAGATACGGCGCGGTGTCCACAAGTCCGTCCAGGCGCTCGAATCCGACATCCGGGACTGGATCGCCACCTGGAACACCGAACCGAAGCCCTACGTCTGGACCAAGACCGCCGACCAGATCCTCGATCGCCTGGCCGGATATCTGAAGAGAATTCCTGACTCAGAACACTAGCATCTCTGCGACTCGCGAAGGACGACCGGAGAAGGGCCGAGTATGCAGATCGCTGGCGTCGATGTCTACGTGAATCACCCCGTCCTGGCGCTGGGATCAACTGACTGGCTGCCGGTCTTGAGTCTGGAGGAGGAACCGGCGGTCTCCTGCGACACCCATGTTGCAGTGCGCGTAAAGGCTCAGGTGCAGCTCATCAAGGTTCGGGTCTTCGCCGAGCCGATCGACGAGGGAGCCGGGCCGGACGACTCCTTCGTTACGGTCTTCGACGGGCCGCTCGCGTTGACCGACGGACGGCTCGTCATCGGTGACGTCATGGGCGAGACCCGCTTCGTGAAACTCATCGGCGAACAGGGCAGACGATGGGTCCGAGTGGCCGTGAATGAGCCCGGCTGGAACGCCGTAGCCGTCGATATTTCGGTAGGCCCGAAGCTTCAGTAGGCGTCATCGCCAGAGTCAGACCGTGAGAAGTATCCGCTTGCGGAGTAGGTCGAGGTTGGCGCGGCCGTAGCCCTTGCGCTTGATCAGCTTGATTCTCGTGACCTGGCCCTCCACCTGCCCCGAACTCCAGGAACTGGACAGGCCGGCGGTGACGGCGGCCTGGTCCCGGCGAAGGCCGGTGACCAGGGAGTGCAGTGCAGGAAGGTCGTCGGAGAGGACACAGTTCATCCAGTCGGGCAGCAGGTCGCCGCGTCGGTCGTGCAGCATGGTGGCGAAGTCTCGGACGTGCCGGGCTGCCGCATCCAGGTGCGGGCAGGCGGCCCGGATCTCCTTGAGCTCCTGGGCGTCGCCGGCAGGGAGCCGGTCTGGGTTGGTCATGATCCAGCGGACCACGCGGCGGGGTCGCGGGGCGGGCCTCGGTGCCACGGGAAGCCCGCGCTTCTTCGCGGGGCGGAGGTAGCGGCGGACAGTTTGGATGTCTCCCGGGAAACCGAGTTCTTGGATTTCGCGGTGGAGGCGGGGGATGTCGTGACAGCCCTCGTTCCAGCGTTGGTGCAGGTGAGGCTTGTACTCGTCGAGGATGGACTGCCGGTTGGCCGCCTTGACCAGCAGTTCGTCGATGCTGTCGGCGCGGGCGGAGCGGCGGACGGTGGAGTGGTCCAGCCGCAGTTCCCGGCCGATCGCAGCAAGGGACTTGCCGTCGGCCAGGCGTTCCTGCACCGCCGCGTAGCGTTCCTTGGTGCGGGCGACCACGCGCCGCGGGCGGCCGAGACAGTCGCGTGCCCCGTCGGGAGGGTCGACGGGCTGCGTCGCGTCGCGCGCCGCGCCCAGCTCGGCGGCCGGACCTGCCGCGAACGCGGACCGGATGCGGCCATGGTGCGACCCAACGGTCTTTTCCACCGCCTCGGCGACGTTCCGCCACAGGTGCCACCCGTCAGCGACCTGGACGGCTTGCGGGGCGCCGGTCCTGGCGCCTTCGGCGTAGGCCCCGGCCCGGTCCCGGCAGATTATCTCCACCTCCGGATGCCCGGCCAGCCAGGCGGCCAGCGGTTCGGCCTCCCTCCCCGGCAGCACGTCGACCGGCCGGCGGGCCTCCAGGTCCACCAGAACGGTGGCGTACGTGTCGCCCTTGCGCAACGCAAAATCGTCCACGCCCAGTACCCGAACCGGAGCCTGGGGAGGATCGGGCACGGTGCGAAGCAGGTGCAGCAAGGTGTCCTTCGCGGCGCGCATGCCCAGCATCGCGGCCAGGCGGGCGCCGGGTCGGCCGGCGAGCGTGCACGCGATGGGCAGCAGCACCGATCGCAGCAGCGGGGTCTTGCGGGCATGCGGCACGGTGAGCCCCTCGATCTGCTCGGCGAACGTCACTGCTGAGCAGGCGGTGTTCAGGCAGCGGAAGCGGCGCACGAGCAGCTCAACGACCACGGCTCTGCCGCCGATCGCCGCGTCAGCCAGCCGCCGGACGTACCGCCCATGCACTCGCCCCGACAGCCTGGAGCAGTGCGGACATATTGCTCTGGCCGCCCGCGCGTGGGCGTGCAGGACGATCTGGGCCGTCGACTGCTGGACGAACTCGACTACAACACCGGTCAAATGAGGAAGAACCGTCTCAAGGTTCCGCGAACTGCACGCCTGACATCGTGTCAGACCCCTCCGACCCCACGGGCCCGATCACAAGATCTTCGCCAGAGCCGAATTGCGTGACCGCTGACACTCGGAGCTGGACGCGCTCGGCATGATCTGGTCGAAGAACGCCAACGCCTGGGAACGCGGCCACGCGTACGCCGCGGCGTTCCACCGCCGGCACGGCCACCTCGCGATCCCGGCGACCGCGAAGCTGGACGACTACGCGGTCGGCGCGTGGATGCGCCGCCAGCGCAAGGCCGCGGGCCTCACCGGCGACCAGGTCACCAAGCTCGACGCATTGGACGAGCTGTGGCGCCTGGAGCCGGACTGGAACCGCTCCTACCGCCGCCTGCTTGCCTACCTCGCCGCCGGCGGAACCCTCGACGGCCCCGCCAACCGCACCGGCGGCGAAGCGGACCCGACCTTCCGCCCCGGTACCTGGCTGCGCAAGCAGGACAAGGCCCGCACCGAGGGCAAGCTGACCGACCACCAGGCCGCGCTCCCGGACGTGCTCCACCGGCACACCGAGACCGTAACCGGCTGACCAGGCCCGCACACCCCGCCGTCCCGGCTCCTCCAGGCCGGAATGGCCGCCCGGACTTCCGGAGGCACCGCGCGATGACCGACACTACCCACCCCGACCGGACCCCGCGGCCTCGTCTGGGTGGCTGGAGCCGGCTCTGTGTAGCAGCGGTCCCGCGTCCGCCGACCGGGACCTAGGCCACCCGATCCCCGGCTCCTCGCTGGTGCGAGGCTCGATGTGGCTGCGCTGGTCCGGCAACGACGGCATCCGCGGGAAGTTTGGGCGCGGGGATGTCCGCCAGCTTGGGGAACACGCCAGCGATCCTCGTGCCGTGTCCGGTCAGGAACCAGCCCTTGCTTCCCGGACTGGAGCAGCACCAGTTCCTCGGCCAGCACCCTGCTCGCGCAGCCAGCACAGGCGGGCCCGCTCAGTCCAGCGACATCTCCGTGACATCCACGCCTACCGCCGCCCCGGTGGGTACGGGCGGATCGGTAGCCGCATGGTCGTTGCGTGCGTTCCGCAGGGCGGTCACCGTATCGCGGACATCGGCCGCGAGCATGGCCGTGTAGTCGGCGGCGGCAGCGATCGCCGCCTGGGCCTGCTCCACGGCACGGGCCTGGCTGACGGCGTCGGCATGCTCCCGCAGTGCGTGACAGGCGTCCTGGATCGCCGAGACGGTCTGCTTGGACGCCTCTCGGCGCTCGTTCAAAGAGACGACCAGCCCGACGGAGCGGTCGTACAGCCTGCGGATGGCCAAGGCGGCGGCGGGCCGCTCGCACCGGTGCAATGCTTCGGTGAGTCGAGGGGCCAGCCGGGTTACCTCGGACTCGGTCCGGGCCAGCGAGAGGCGGGAGGCTAGCCGCAGGCTTTCCTCCAGCGACAACTGGAGGCTGAGGAAGTCGCGCTCGGAGGTGGGTGATTCGAACGACGTTCGAATCAATATTCTGACCGGGGCGGCGATGGCGCCGGGCAACCCGGCCGGATCGTCTTCTTCTGCGAGCGGCAAGAAGTGCTGGGGGCGCTCGACCAGGATCGGCGCACCCCTCGGCGCGTCCGGAGACTCGCCCCAGAACGTGGTCAGGACCGTGTCGGTTCGGGCGTAGACCGCGTACCGCCGCACCGGGTGCTCGTCGGCATCCCCTGCTGCTGTGATGACCAGGTCGAGGCTGTCATTGAGTAGTTGCAGCCCGCGTGTGATCGCCGGAAGCCCGCAGGCGACCGCCGTCTCCAGATGCTTGGCAACCTCCTGGTCGTGGCCGTCAGGACGCCGGGACAGCGCGTGGGCCGACAGCAGATGGGCGTCGGCGGACCAGGGATAGCGGTACGTGAGCGCCGCGGCCACCTGGGCGAGTCGGTCGTCGTCGGTGTCGAGCAGGTAGTAGCCGAAGGCAAGACGGAGCAGAACCTGCGACCGGGGGTCGATCGTCTTGTGGACGCGGCATGCCAGGGCCGCCACGGCCCAGGCGGCCGACAGGTCGGCCCGGTGCAGGCAGTCGAGTAGCGTCACGGCCGGTCCCGGTTCGGGTTCGAGACGGTTCTCGGCGACCCGCAGCGGCGTGTCGCCCGGGAGCACGATGAAACTGGCCGGGCCTCCGCCGGGGCTCACCTGAACCAGGTTGGTGCGCTCGCTCAGACCGGCGGACAGGAAGGTACCGGCTTCGGGGTGATCGTATCGAGCCAGGAGATGGGTCGGCACGAAGCCGGACGCCCCTTCGCCCCAGGTCCATCCAGCCGCCCACGGGGCGTCGGGGAAGCCGCGTCGTGGGGGAGCGGTCGCTGGCCTGGGGCTCGGTGGCACGGCCAGCGGTACGGGTATCCAGCGGTCCGTGCCGTCCGCTTCGGCATAGCCGGAAAGCCGCTCGCCGTTGGTCAGCCTGCCGTAGACGCTGTAGCTGAGCGAGGCGGGCAGCGGCACGCGTACGGGTTCTCCGCTCACCACCGCGGCGTAGGTGCGCGGCCCGGTTCCATCGGCGGTGACCTCGGCCGTACCGATCACCGTGCCGCGTTCGACGCCGGGCAGCTCGTACCACAGCTCGGCGCCGGCTGCCTGGGTGCTCACGTGCTTAGCTCACCTGCCCTTCAGATTCGGAAGCAAGGCGCTCGACCCGGATGGTGACCGAGCGGCCCGCAGGCTCGATCGGGATTCCCGTCCGGATCTCTTCCCGGTGAATTCCGTCCCTGCAGTCCACCTTGATGTCGTATGCCGAGGCCAGGGTCTCGGCCTCCCACCGGTCGGGCCCGTACCGGTGCCGCTCGCCGGTCCGGTGGCACCGCAGCTCCCAGTGTGCACTGGAGCGGATCGAATCAGGAGTGCAGCCGAGCCGGAACGGCACCAGTGGGATGCCCGGGCATCGGCGCAGAAGTGTGTCGCGGTTGCTTTCGCCGCGCCACGGATCGAGGTAGTCGCTGGCGTGGAGGTCGGGCCAGTACCAGTCGAGGACATCGCTCATCTGCGAGACCAGGTACCGGCTCCGGATCTCCCACGCGTCATCCCGCTCCCGGGCGCCTAGCCCGTCGAAGGTCTTTACGAGGGCCCGCGCGAAGGGGGTGATTTCGTCCGGCTGCACCCTGCTCTCGATGCGATTGGGGGTCGGCTTGAGGACCGGGTTGTTCGGCCAGGTATCCGGGTGTGCCATCCGGAGGTCGGTCTTGTGCTGGTCGGGGACGATCAGATTGTGGGGTCGGATCTTCCGGCGACCCAGGTCGTAGGGCTCGTTTGAGCAGGTGTCGAGGAAGAAGTACTGGGTCAGCGCCCGGCAGGCTCGCATGTCCAGACGGGTCTGGTTGAAGTCGATCACGTGGTTCTCCCACTCGTCGACGACCGCAGCGAAGTCCTCGACCAGCAGGTAGGTCTGTGCGCCGCCCCAACCGTGTCCGCAGAAGTACAGCAGTGCGATGTTGCGGTCGTCCGTGTCGCATACATCGACCCAGCGTCGCCATGCGGCCCGGACGTTGTTGTACACCGCCCGCCTGGGTACGACGAGTCCCGGGTCCGTCGGCCAGACGGCGTCGGAGTCCGAGGACAGCAGGACGTCCACTGTGCCAAGCTTGGCGTCGCTCTTGTCCCAGTCCGCCGTGAGCAGCCAGTCGGCCACATGCGCGGCCGAGAGGGGCGCGCAGGTGAGGGGCGTGTCCAGCTCGCCGAGCAGCGACCTGGCCTCCTTCGGCGCGCTCCGCGGTACGCCCCTGCCGCAGTTCTGGTACGCCCCCACGCCGATCACCAGGGCGTGGACATGCGGGCCCGGGCCGTCGTCGATCGTGTACACGGTCATGCCGTCGCCCCCCGCACCCGCCTCGCGAGCCGGCGGTGGAAGTTGGGCTGCTTGAAGTAGGCCGAGTGCGCCCAGAGCGCTCCGGACTCGTAGTCGTAGTCCTCGACCCCTTCGAAGACCGGCTTCGCGGAGTAGCCGAGGATGTCGCCGCGGTCGACGATGTTGATCCAGGTCCGGATGTTCTCCCGGGCTGGGACTTTCCGGCGTCCGCCGGGAACAGGGAGGTCGCCCGGCACCCCCTGGAAGGCGGAGAACTCGGCGAAGAGACCGACCTGGGAGCCCACCGTGACCAGCATGTCGATCGTCAGCTTGGGGCAGAAGTGGCTGGCGATGTCGTAGACGATGTTGCCACCCATGCTGTGTGCCACGACCACCAGCGGCTCGTCTGCCGGGGCGTCGGCGGTCGCCTTCCGCAGGTCGTCCAGCACGATTCCGACGATCTCCCCGGGCTGCTCTGGGGTGCCGCGCTCCGCGAGGTACTTGAAGACGTCGGCGAGGTAGTCGTGTACTGGGATGTCGGTGAGCCGGCGCAGACCGCCGGCCGTCAGCCGGACCGGCGGTCCGACCAACGCCTTCCGCAGCTCGTCGGCGGTCCTGCGGAGCAGCTTGCCGACCCTGCCGGGCGGGCCACCGCCGCCCAGTGTCTCCACTTGGGGGCCCGGTGTCCGGCCCGTGGCCGTGAATGCTCTGATCAGGCTGGGGTCGTCCGCCACGTCCTCCCAGAAGGGATCGGTCGGGTCGAACCGGCGGTGCCTCTCGCAGTAGGACGCGAGCGGGACGGCCAGCGTGGCCAGCTGGCGGAGGTCCTCGTCGGTACAGGCGTCCACGTCCACGGCGCTGTACAGCAGGTCCACCGCGTCCGCCACGCTCTCCCGGGCGGTGTCCAGGACCACGTCGTCCGTCCGTCCGGTCGGGGGAGGTTCGGCCGCGGCCAGCTCCTTGACCAGCGAGACCCGGTCCCCCGAACCCAGCGCCTCGCTGGCACCCGGGCGGCACACGCGCCCCCACCGCGGCAATGCGGGGGCCCTGCCCCACCAGGGCATGAGCACCACGCCGTGGCCGGGATCGGCACCGATCGCCGGTAACAAGAACTCGGCGAAGAATTGGCGCCGGAGCTTCGCGGCCTGACCAGCCTGCTGCTCCTCGCCGTGGTTGCCCACCCCGTGCACGAAGACGACCGGCATCGGAACCATCACCCAGCTGCGATCCTGCCCTTTCATCTATCTTCACGCTTCTCGCGCTACGTGAACACCGGTGTGGGTGCGAATCTACTGGGGGAGGGCACGGTGCGGCACCTCCGCCCCGCTGAGGATGAGATTTCCTGCAGCAACCGGTCTTCATTCTCCGGACGGGCAGCGCAGGTTCCTGGATCCGCTGGTGGGGCTCGTCCTGGCGCCACAGCGTGAAGTAGTAGAACGCCGTCGACCAGGTCGGCAGGTCATGGGTAGATAGCGCCACTGGCAGCCTGTCCGGTTTTGGTAGAAGATCGCGTTCACGACATCGCCGACATCGAGGAGATCGCCCTCGACTGCGGCGCCTCGACATCCACGGTGTACGAGTCGCTCGCCCGGCTGGAGACGCTCCACCTGGTGGAGAACCCCGATCCGACGCGCTACCGGGTCAACCCGCGCTACTTCTTCGCCTCCAACCCGGAGATCCGCCGCCTGGTCGCTGAAGCGCTCGATGCACCCGAGATCACCCCGGATGCCCGGGCCGCAGGCCCACGCAAAGTCGGCAACGTCGCGGCCCGTCGCCGACGGACCATCCAGGCCGTTCCCGACCAGGAAGTAGCCGGGCACCAGGACCCAGTCACGCCAGGAACGCTGCGCCCGCCGCCGGGAGCGGCGTCCCGGGGCCGGGTTATCGCGGGTTGCCTGCCAGTTTGGTCTTCATGGCCAGGAGGGCGGTCATCGGGACGCTCAGTTGGAGCCGGTCTGCGACGGTACCGGCGGCCCGGCCGATCGGCTCGCTGCTGAATGCGGCCGAGAACTGGCCGGGCAGGGCGACCGCCAGTTCCAGCAGGGGTTCGTCCACCCGTACGAGCTTCGTGTCGTTGTCCGGTACGGCCGGCAGGTGGTCGACGAGGGCCGCGAGCTGGTCGCGCTCGCCGCGGTCGAGTGCAGTCGTCATGGGGACGATCGTTCAGCCGCCGCCGGGATGCCGCAATACGACCGCGCCCGGGCGGGATGCAGTCCACCGCATGCCGCTTATCCGGGTGACAGCTCATCACACGGGGGGCGGTCGCCGGTTGTCGCGGTGAGGTGGGTGCGCGCGTCGGCCAGGGTGAAGAGGGCGTGTGTCAGGTGCCAGTGCTGGATGTGCGGCGCGGTGCCGTGCAGGCGGTGGCAGGCGGCGAGGGGGAGTGCGGCCATTTCGATCAGGGCCGCGGCCTCGCGCGCGCGGGAGTCGACGGCACGGGCGCGGTCGGCGGCGGCCCGTGCGGTGATGCCGGTGAGGTCGCCGACGCCGGGGTCGTCGGGTACTGCGCACCCCCACCAGGCGAGCTCTCCTGCGATCCGGTCGATGAGTTCTTGTCGTCCTGGGGTTGCCACGGATGTTCCGCTCCGTCCTTCGCGGTCCGGGCCGGCGCTCGTGCGGGGGCCCAGGGTCCCACTCCGCCCACAACCGGTGTTCATGCCGCCCGGCGGGAAGTGTGAGCGCGTGTCCCCGCTCGCTGGTTGTGGTCAGGAGAGGTGAGTCTCACCGGGCGTTTCGTCGTTGACGCACAGGGTGGCGCCGTGTTCGACCTCGACCCACGCCTCGCCTCCACCCCGAACGCCCGGAGCGCGGCACGGCACCCACACCGACCGCCTCGTCAGCCGACGGGACCACCGCGCTCGACGCCCCTCGACCCCGCGGCGCCACGCCGGCAAACCACGGCGGCCCGGTCTGGCCCCCGGCGGGCATGGCGGTCACCGGCCGGCGCCGAGAGACACCCGGAGACGCGGTGACAGGGAAGAGCCCACGCCACGCGCCGTGCTGCGCTGTACGGCTCCGGGGTCGGGCATCGGATTGCCTCGGAACGGGAGATGTAGGTGCGGACGGACCCGTTGCTCGCCGGGCGCATCCGCGCCAGCATCGAGCGGGAGATGCTCCGGCGCCTGGCGGCCGGCTCCAAGGCGGATCCGGTCAAGCTGAAGAGGACCCGCAAGACGCTGGCACTCCTGCAGACCGATCCCCACTACCCCGGCCTGCACTCTCACCAGTACGAGAACTTCCCGACCACAGTGGCCAGACGGGCTGGGACTGCTACGTGGAGAACCACACCCCCGACGCCCGGCACATCTACTGGACCTACGGCCCCGACGAGAAGGACGGCCAGGGCCGGGACCTCCTCAGGTCATCACCGTCCTGGTGATCGGCCCGCACCCGTAGCGGCGCTGGCGCGGGGCGGAGGCTGCCAGGCTGAGGGTCGTGAGTGCTGATCGCCGCCCGCTGTGGCAGCCGTTCTCCGAGTCCGCGACCGATGTGCCCGCGGCGGCCGATGACCGGGTGTGACTGCTGCCCGTTGAGTGGTCCCCGTTCCTGGAACCGCACACCGAGGACGTGCCGCCCGTGGTGCCTGGCGGCCGCCGTCGGCTCGGCGCTGGCCCCCTCGCCGACACCGAGCGGGCGGATGACCAGGCCTGACCGCACCGGGCCGCCAGGCCGCGCGCCTGCCCGGAGCATCACGGCCAATGCGCTGACGGCCCTTTCCCCGGCCGCCGGACGGGTTCTCCCACCGACCGGCCCGACCCCGATCACCCACCCGGCCCCACCCCCGGTGCGGCCCTAGCCCCACCCACGCCCGCGGCCGTAACGTCGACACGGCCACCAGCCGGGCCTGGCCGCCACTGACCCCTTCAGGAACGGCCGGGCCTCGCTGCGTCCGGAACCCGACCCGAGGCCGTCATGTTTGCGTCCCCGGGCCGGGCGGGCCGCGGCCGACCGGCGGAGACTGGAGCCATGGAGCCACGCTTCTACGAAGGCGACGCGGCGGTACACGCCGACGGGGCGGTGTACCCGTGCTGGGCGAACCTGCGCTGCTGGGCCGACCAGGTCCGGGCCCGCACCTTCGGCGGGACGACCGTCCACGACGGCCAGCAGCAGTGGACCGGGCGCCTGCGCTTCCGCGGCGCTGACGCGGAGACGGTCCTGTTCGCCAGCTCCGTGCGCCTGGTCGTCGACGGCGCCGAAGGCAGGTTCCTGATCGACACCCGGGATCCCGCGGGCGGAACGCTGGAGATCCGCGGAACAGGTCCCGCACCTTTCTGATCACGCGCAATGCGAACGGGCCCGGCGTATTACGGGAAATGACTTTCCCGTAATCACGCTATTGCAAATTGTGTTCATTGTTTTGCAGGGCGTTCTACGATCACCCCATGGCAATCGACACGTGGGCGCGGCGGCCGTTGGGAATCAATAGTTGCCGCCGAATTCGCGACAGGGTTGCCCCCTCGTTGATCTGAAGGATCGTCACGCAATCTGAGGCAGGAGGTGATCTGTTTCGGCGGCTCGTGGCGGCGCCAGCGTGACTGAGGGGAGCCGGAGGAGGCGGGACCAGGCGAGGAGCAATGTCGGGTAGATGACGTAGCCTACTCGTGAGGCGGGGGCCAGCATGATGGCCAGGCCCAGCCCCAACGTCAGCCGGTCAGCGGCGGCTACGACATGTCGGGGTGGATGGACCAGAAGTGACGCCGCTATGGACGCGGCGGCCAGCACGAGGAGGGCCATGGAGACAGCCTTCCCGTGCGGGAGAAAGGTGACGATCAAACGGCCGGGCAGAGCACTTGCGGCGGTGGACGGTGTGTCGCTCAGCCCGAACGGATAGCGGACGACATTCTCCCAAAAACCCTGTCTGTCTATGAGGGCGAAGGGCAGGACAGCAGCCAGGGCGACTCCTGCCGCTCCCGTGCCACACCTGATGGCGTCTCGTGAGCCCCGGCGCGCGGCGAGCAGGGCAATCACCACAGGAAGAGCAGGCCAGGCAGTCCACTTCAGTGCGGCTGCAGCACCCAGTGCCAGGCCTGTGCGGCCAGAGAGCCCGAGGTGCGCGCAGGTCAGCGCCAAGCACAGGAGCGCTACGACCGGCGGGTCCACGCCACCTAGGGCAAGCGGCAGGGCAACGGGCGGACAGGCCGTCAGCCACAGCACCCAAACGGCTGGCGCCGTGCCACCCGCGGTGTCGCTCCCGCCCCTGCCGGCCATACGGCCGGCACTGAAGAGGATTGTGAGGAATCCCATGACAAGCCAACAGCGGGCGCTGGTCAACATCCCGTCGCCCAGCAACGCGTGGGGGACCCCAAAGAGTGACATGCCCGGCAGGTAGGGGTTGAAGTCGCTTACCTCATACGGCGTGTCTTGATAAGGGCTACCGGAGGAAAGCAGCAGGTGTGCCCCGCGTTCTATGACACCGACCTCCATCTGTGCCCTGCCGCTTGCCGTCAGGTACACCAGGGGCAGGACCACCGCACCCACGACCGCGATCACGGCAGGGCCGCGTGCCCAGGTATCGGATGATGACCGTGCGGCATACACAGCCGCACAGAGATACCCTGGAGCGGCGATGAGACTCCATAGCTGCTGGGTGCTGCCGTGCGGGGACAGCAGCCCCACCACAAGCGCCAGGCCCGCGCAGGCCACGAGGGCAAGCCGGTCCCACCGCCTAGTGCCGAGCAGGCGAAGCCGCTGACGACCAGGCATGGCTATGTCTCTGAGCATGTGCGGACGAGGTTCCTTGCGTTCTGTGAGCGGCCGGATGAATCGATTGCCTGCGTCGCCCTGCGGCCCCAGAGCAGTTGGGCGCGACCGCCCCTGTGGCTCCACCGCCACGGCGACGCGGTGCCCTGCTTGCCTTGGGGCGCGAGAGGGCACTGATCGCCGTAGCAGCGGGTCATGCCGCGGGCCGGGAAGGCCCGACCTGCCGCGATCACGCACCGGCTCGTCAGTTGTGTGGGGCGTCGGCGAGTGTGGTGGCGAAGGCAGTGGCGATGGTTTGGTAGCCGGCGTCGTTGGGGTGGATGTCCGGGCCGGCGGGGGGAGGAGTGCAGGCCCACGTGAGGCCGCAGACGGTAGCGACGTTGCGGGGAACTTGACCGATGCCGGGCACGGAGACAGGGGTGGTGTCGTCCGTGTTGAAGCTCGAGGAGACTGGTGCGACCAGGAATCCGGTGCGGGCGTAGATTTCGTGCAGCACCGCATTGGCCGTGTTGACGCCAGCGAGGGACTCCGCGGCGGTGAGCTGGCCCTTGGGTCCCAGGAGTGAGGCGGCGAGGAAGGGGTCGTAGTAGTCCATGGCGGCGAAGCGGACGTTGGCGGCGGGGCTGGCCACACGGAGCCTTGCCGTGATGGCCGGAAGGTTCACAGCGACGTTCCGCAGGCCGTCCGCCGCACACGACCTGTCGAGGCCGGTGGTGGTCTTGGCGCAAGGGAGGATGTCGTTGGCGCCGATGTCGAGGGTGACCAGCCGGACCTTGCCGCGGTGCTTGGCGAGGAAGTCGACGGCGGCGTCCAGTTGCGAGGCGGCCGCGTGGTAGCGGCAGCTTCCGCCCGTGATCATCGTGGCGGTGCTTTCGCCGGAACAGCCGAGCTTGACCAGCTTGAGGCGGGGGTTCAGCCGCCGCTGGGCGGCGTAGAGGCGGTCGGTGTAGCCGTGGCCGGTCGCAACGAGGTGTCCGTCGGCGGCGGGCTGCATGCCGACGGACAGGGAGTCTCCGAGCGCCAGGTAGTACTCCGGCGCCGAGTTCGGGCAGGCGACGGCACTGGTCGCACCCACGGTTGCCAGGGCCGCGACAGATGTCGCCACGGACAGCATTATCCTTCGGAGCTTAGGAATGCGCACGGACATGTGCCTCTCTTGAGGGCATGGAAGAAGCTCCGAGCCTATGAACCGATGGTTTGGATAGGTAGGCCCAAGAAAATTCCTGGGCCCCGGGGCCCGCTGATCTCTGGCGGGACGCCGGCAAACAGGCGTAGGTGAAGGCTGTCTTCGTCAGCATGCTGTCCTTGACGGACTGTCTGACGCCCGCGGGCGGAGTGTCGGCTCTGCCGTGCGGGTGCAGGGATTTGGATCGCGTCTGCCTGTATGCGCTCCACCGGCACGGCGAGACCGTCACCGGCTGACCCGCCCAGGGAGCCGCCACCCGCACCCCCGCCGCCCCGGCTGCCTGCGCTGGCGCCCATCCCCGCGACGGCGAAGCTCGATGCGCTGGACGAGCTGTGGCGGCTGGAGCCGGACTGGAACCGTTCCTACCGCCGCCTGCTCGCCTACCTCCGCAACATGGAATCCGGCAGTAGCGTATCCGGCGGCCGGCACAGCGTTTGTGTGCAGAAGGGCGCCGAGCGGCCGCCGATCAACAGCTCCGGGGGCCGGAGGCGGCTGGCGCCGCGGGCCGTCGGGGCCTCCCGCGATGAGCTCGCCGACGGTGTCGGCCTGGACGACGTCGGGCCGAGCAACGAAGTGCGGCTGCGGCTGGAGGGTGCGTATGTCGGCAACGGCAGACGGTTTGTCGTGGCGGGGTGGTGCGCGGGTGACGGGGGTGTCGTGGCGCGCGGCCCCGGGGTGGACACTTTCCCCGGGACTGCGCTGTCTCTCCGGCTGCCGATCGCGTGTCCGCGGCACGCCCTCCCTCGCGGGTGACGACAGCAGACGGCAGAGCGTCGGGTTCAGTGCCGCCGGGTACGACGCCTGCGGGTCGCGATGAGTATGCTGGCGCCTGCAGCGGCAACCGCACAGCCGGCCCCGGCGATCACCGGCGTGCTTCGGGACGATCCGGTGAATGCGAGGCTGGCGGCCTGGGAGGGCGGGGCGGTCGGCTTGGCCGGGGCTGCCTGCGTGACGCCCACCTGAGTGGCGTGGCTCGGGCTCGCGGAGCTGCTTGCGGTCGGCCGGCCCTCGTTGCGTGTCAGCACGCAGGCGAAGGCGGCGGCGATGGCCTGGTGTCCGGCCTCGTTGGTGTGGATGTCCTGATACGGCGTACATGCCCAGGTCAGCTGGCACACACGTGCCACGTTCACCGGCACCGCGCCGATCTGGGGCAGCTGCACCTGGGTGCTGAAGTCCGAGGAAGAGAACGCGCCGGCGACGTCGGCGACCCGGAAGCCGACGGCGGTGTACCCCTGAACGAGAATGTTGTTCGTCTGGACCTGCAGCTGAGCGGAGGCCTTTGCGGCCTGCTTGCCGGCGTCGCCCTTGAGCCACAGCGCCAGGAACGGGTTGTAGTAGGTCATCCCCGCGCTTGTCTGGGCACCGCCCGCCTGCTGCAGAGTTCCGGTGATCTTCGGCATGGCCTGGGCGAGAGTCGCGATCCCCTTCTGTGCGCAGGCCGGATCGATGGATCCGTTGGCAGAAACGCACGAGTCGACGTCGTTCGCCCCGATGTCCAGGGTCAGGTACTTGACCTGTCCACGGTGGGAGCCCAGGAACTTGACGGCGGCTTCCAGCTGGGACTTCGCGCCCGGGTAGAGGCACTTGCCGCCGTTGACCATCGACGTGCTCGTCTCGCCGGTACAGCCGAGGCGGATGTGCTGGAGGCCCGGGTTCCGCTGCTTGAGCTGTTCGAAGAGCTTGTCGGTGTATGCGATCTTGGTGTCGTGGCCGCTGTTCGGTTGGTAGCCCGAAGCGAGCGAGTCACCGAGCGAAACATAGTAGGTAACGCTCGGGGACGCAGCCGATGCAGCGCCGACCGGGACCGATGCCATGGCGATTGCGGTGGCGGTCATCGACAGCAACCAAAGAGCCTTCGACCGCGAGGGAACACGTGCGCCTGCCTCAAGCGGTGCATTGACGGCTTCTCGGGTGAGCTTCATGAATGGCAAACATCCAATCCTTGGTCGAACGCAACGGACCTGGTGGGCCGTTGAGTGTCCCGCACCACCTCGGGCCTCACAGCCCCAGCGGAGGGGTCTTGAACCCCGGGCCCATAGGGCACGAACGCACCAGGGCTTCGCCCCGCGCACCGGGCAGCCATGAACCTAGCCAGACGACCGCCGACAGGGGGAGGCCCAAATCACTGGGCCCAAGAGAACGGGGCGACGGAAGGTACCGCCGCAGCAACCCATTCGCGTTCTCGTTGGCGCCGCGCTGCCAGGGACTGCGAGGATCGACGAAGCAGACGGGAACGCTGGTGTCGATCTCCAGTTGGGCGTAGCGGGCGAGTCCTTGCCGGGATCCCAGGTCGCATGGGAATCAGTAGTGACTGTTGCACCCGTACGCGCCGGTTGACGAGCCATCGGGTGACGGAACGCAAGCATTCAAATTCCGGGGTGCACCCACATGCCGCCCACCAGGCATGGCGGGATGGCGACATGCCAGGCACGTTCCAGCTGCCATCGCAAGGAGGCTGATCAGCTCGCCAGATGTTGCCCCCGGAGACACCCGCAAGCGATCGCCAAGAATGCTCCGACCGGGGCTGGCTGACGGCCGCCGTGGCGGGCATCGGGCGGGCGTTGGCCTGAACGAGGGCCACGGCTTTGGTGTGCTCGGTGCCGGGGCGGTGTCAGCGGGGCCGCGGCTGGCGCGGCAGAGCGGGTGGTGCGGGGTGGTGGGGTAGTGGTGTCGCGGAGGGCTGTGGCGAGTTCGGTGTCGTCGATCTCGTGCCAGCCGGTGAAGTCGGCTGTGGTGTAGGAGCCGAGAGGTGCGGGGTGGCCGTCCGGTGTGGTGCGGCGGCGGCAGCCGAACGCGACGTCGCCCGTCTCGTCCGGGTGCCCGAAGCCTTCCGGTGCCCGTCCGACGTGTACGACGACGAACACGCACTCGCTGCTGGGCGCACGGCCTGCACTTCGTGGCGCAGGCCGTGCGCCCACATGCACAACCCTGCCCTCGGCACATGAAACTCCCGGCCAGGCCAAACACCGCCATGGCCGGACCCGCCCTTCTGCAACAACCTTCAGGCGCGAGGCCTGGCACTGGGCTGGTCTCCCATAACGTGCGGCCGTCACTCCGGCTCCGCCCGGCACCGCAGAGAGGATGCGCGACGTACCCGCGCGGGGGCATGGGCGCCCGTATCCGTCGGCGGGCCGACGCCGGGCAGGCATCACGGCATGCCGCCTGCGGCGTGTATCGATACCGCGTCAGGCGGGCGTCGGGGCCGAGGTCTCCAGGAAGTCCCTGCGCAACGGCATGCCGGACCGGCCGTCACTGCCGGTCCTGACCGCCAGCACCTGGTTGACGCCCATCGTGTTGTTCTCGAACCCGACTGCAGAGGCCGCCATATATAGGCGCCAGACCCGCGCCCGCCCGGGCGAGGTCAGCTTGATCGCCTCGTCCCAGTGCGCTTCGAGGTTGGCCACCCACTCACGTAGCGTGAGGGCGTAGTGCTCGCGCAGGGACTCGACGTCGCGTACCTCGAAGCCCGCTTCCTCCAGCAGCGACGCGGTGGAGCCGACGGGAGCCAGCTCGCCGTCGGGGAAGACGTACCGGTCGATGAAGGGGTCCATTCGGTACTTGCCTTCATTCCGCACGGGGCGCCGCGATATCTGGTGGTTGAGCAATCGCCCGCCAGGCTTCAGCAGTTGGTACAGGATATTCGCGTACGCGCGGTACCGCCTCCCGCCCACGTGCTCGGCCATGCCGATCGAGGAGATCGCGTCGAAGGGGGAGTCGTCGATCTGCCGGTAGTCCTGCACCCTAATCTCCACGAGGTGCTCAAGGCCCGCCGCGGCAACACGCTCGCGAGCCAATGCCGCCTGCTCGCCCGAGATGGTGACTCCTACGACCTGTACGCCGTAGCGTTCGGCCGCGTACATGGCCAGCGAGCCCCAGCCGCAGCCCACGTCTAGTAGCCGCTGCCCCTCGCGCAGGGCGAGCTTGCGGCAGACCAGGTCCAGCTTTGCCTCCTGGGCCTGCTCCAGAGTGTCGCCGGAGGACGGGTCGCCTTGCCAGTAGGCGCAGGAGTAGACGAGCGAGGGGCCAAGAACCAGGGCGTAGTAGTCGTTGCCCACGTCGTAGTGGTGGCTGATGGCCGTCTTGTCACGGCGCATGCTGTGCGCAGGACCGCGACGGCGCACCACCTCTTCGGCGGGCGGTGCCGGGGGGAGCCCAATCCCCACGAGGCCGAGCGTCCGGCTCACCGTACGCAGGCTGCTGGGTGTGGTCAGCACGCTCAGCGCTCTGCGGAGCGCCGCTGTGCGGCTTCCGGGCTCGTCCCGTTCCCACAACAGCGTCGAGATTCGCTTCAGTAGCTCGTACAGGTCGCCGTCGACTTCGAGGTCTCCGGCCACCCAGGCACGGGCGAGCCCCAGCTCGCCGGGCCGCCACAGCAGACGCCGCAGGGCTTCGCGGTCGTGCAGGATGAAGGCCGGCCCGTCCTCGGGGCCGGCCGTGCTGCCGTCCCAGAGGCGGATTCCCACGGGTAGGGCGAAACCCAGTACCTGTTCACTGAAGCGGGCCAGAACTGCTGCGGCTGCTTCGGCCATGCGAATCCTCTCAGCTCAAACACAGGGGGCCGCCCGTCCCCTACTGTGCTGGGCCCGGCAAGGTTTACCGCGGCAGCGGCTGGTGCTGGTGGGTATAGGCGGACGCGGCAATCAGCAGCATCGCCCCGAACGGGTGACGTATGCCGCGCCGCCAAATCCACCTTTGGGATGGCGAACGTAATAGGGCCGCTCTGATCACTGGCAGGCCCAAAAGCCGATTTGGGTTTGCAGGCCCACGGGATATCGACCAGAGGCGGCAAACCGGCCGGGGCCCGCCATCCCTGGCCGCGGGCGTCGGCCGTGCCCGGGCCCAGGGCTTACCGTATGCTGCGCGGGGTCCCCTGGGTGCAGGCGGCGAGGTAGGCGTCGGCCGTGGCGGCCCTTCCACCCGAGGTCCTGGGCGGTCTGTTGGGCGGTGGGGAAGTCTCCGGCGAGGCGGGCGAGGTGGACCAGGCCGCGGCGGACGGCCGGGGCGAGGCGGCCACCGCCGCAGGCGACGAGCTGGATGCCGTGGCGGGAGTCCAGCCGGTGGCCGAGGTCGCGCTGGGGCCTTGGCGAGGTAGTAGACGGCCATGTGGTGGAGGTGGCCCGGCAGAAGGCCGGTGGCGGTGACGGCGGGCAGCCGCTGGACGGTGCGGGAGCGGCGCTCGCGCTGCCGGCCGGCGAGCGCGCTGAGCAACTCGACCAGGGCACCGGCGGCCGTGGCCGGCTCCTGCCCGCCACGCGGGTCCGCGTGGCGGGCGGGGCGAGGGGCTCCCACACGGGGTCGGAGACGTAGGCCCAGGCCGCCTCGGCGAGTCGGCCGAGGTCGAGCCGGTGGTCACGGGCGAGAGCGAGCCCCTGGCACAGGCATGTGATGAGCGGCCAGCGGCTGCTGCCCAGGGCTCCTGTCCACTGTTGCCCGAACGCGTCGAAGGCACGCTCGGCCGCCCGGTGCATACAACCCCGTCAGCCCGATGTGAAGCGCCGCGGCGACGGTGACGGTGACGGTGTCGAGCATCGTCGTGGACGAGCCGACACTCAGGACGGCCAGGATGAGGTACTTGCGGTGCGGCCGGGGCGTCATCGTCGGTAGTTGTGCGGGGCGTCGGCGAGTGCGGCGGTGAAGACAGTGGCGATGGTCTGGTAGCCGGTGTCGTTGGGGTGGATGTCCGGGCCGGTCGGTGGCGGGGTGCAGGCCCAGGTCAGTGCGCAGACGGTGGCGACGTTGCGGGGCAGTTCGCCGACGCCGGGCAGAGTGACGGGGGTGGTGTCGTGGGCGGCGGAGGTCGACGCGACGGGGACCACCAGGAATCCGGCCTGGGCGTAGACGGCGCGCAGCACGGTGTTGGCGGTGTCGATGCCCTGGAGCGAGGCGAGGGCTGCCAGTTGTCCCTGGGGCCCAGGAGTGAGGCTGCGAGGAAGGGGTCGTAGTAGTCCATGCCGGCGAAGCGGACGTCGGCGGCCGGGTCGGCGGCCCGCAGCCTGGCCGTGATCAGGGGCAGGTTCGCGGCGATGTCGTGCAGGCCGTTCTGTGCACACCCTGCATCGATGCTGCCGACGTTCTTGGCGCAGGGGAGGACGTCGTTGGCCCCGATGTCGAGCGTGACCAGCCGTACCGACCCGCGGTGCTTGGCAAGGAAGTTGACGGCGGCATCGAGCTGGGAGGCAGCTCCGTCGTTGTGGGGGGGCGGTGTTTCGCTGGTTGATCTTGTTGGTGTGCTGGGGTTCTGCAGATTGGTTGAGAAGCCCCGGGGCGGGATGGCTGGCTTGCGTGGGTGGGGGCTGGTGGTGCCGGGTTCTGGGGCTGGGTGTTCTGGCTGTCTGGTCTGCGGGTTTGTGTGGTTGGTTGAGAACCGTGTGATGGGTTGAGAAGTGGGGGGGTTTTCCGCGGTTCTACTGAGAGCCCTGTTTGTCGGGGACGCGTGTTGGGTGTGACTGTCCGCTGCCGGCTGTGTTGTCAGGTGGTGGGTTCGGTGGTGCGGCGGCGTCGGCGGAGGTCGCGTCGGGCTTGGGCGCGGGCGCATTCGCGGGAGCAGTACTTGACGCCGGTGGTGCGCGCGCAGAGCGGGAGCGGAGACGGGATCCCGGCGACCTGATGCTGCGCGCCGACGGCGTGACGGGTGGCCCGGGGGGGGGGGGGGGGGGGGGGGCCCCCCGCGGGGGGGCGGGGGGGGGGGGGGGGGGCGTCGGCCCGGCCCCCCGCCACAACCGCCCCCCACACCCCCCCCCCACG
>NZ_JBHWBW010000005.1:3517-7978 GCF_042735675.1 Kitasatospora sp. NPDC059571 | reverse complement strand
GGGGCGGGCCCGCCCCGCGCGGGCGCGCGGGCGCGGGGGGGGGGGGGGGGGGGCGGGGGCCCCCCCCCCCCCCCCCCCCGGGGGGGGGGGGGGGGGGGGTGGTGGGCTCCGTGCTCCAGGCTGCCCAGGCACTCAGGCGCCTCGATGCCCCGGCTCCTGCTCCTTCAGGAGGAGGATCTCCCCGCACACGATGTAGGTGTTCAGCGCGCAGAGGTTGGCGGCCTGCAGCGCCACGGAGGCGTGGACGCCCTTGTTGGTCAGCTTGCCTACGGCGGTGTACCGGTCGTGAAGGCTGGAGGCCAGGGTGACCGTCATGTCCGAGACGCTGTCGCTCTCGTTCGCCCGTTTGATGAACTCGAAGAGCCGGTTGCGGTAGGCGGGCTGGTCGAGCTTGTGGCCGGTCGCGCTCGGCTCGTCCTGCGCCGGGAGCACGTGGTCGACCACGGCCTCGAGGATGCGACGGCAGGTCGTGATCGCCTGGGCGAGTTCCTCGCCGGCCGCCTTGTCCGGGTCACTGGTCGCGGCCTCGTTCAGGCGCCGGTACACGGCCGTGAACTGCTCGATCACGGCGGGGATGCCCTCGGAGAGGAGCTTGTCGACCTTCTCCTTGTAGCCACCGAAGATCGACTCGTTGATCGAGGTGTACCCAAAGCGCCGCTCCCACTCGCACAGGTACGAGAAGGTCCGGTGCCGGGTCCGGGTCGCGATCTCTCGCATCTTCAGCGACAAGGCGAGCCCCTTCGGGGTCTCCTGGTCCTGCAGACGGTCTGCTCGCTCAATCCAGAACTCAATCTCGTCGATCGAGTGCGCGATGAACAGTGTCTTGTCGGGGTCGACGGCATCGCGCGGGTCGGCCGACTCCAGCCGGTCGCGGAGGTACTCCTCGTGCGCGCTCTCGAAGTCTCCGCCGGCGACGCCCCAAGACGACGGATCAGGCATCAGCCGCTGCAGGGTCGCAGCGTTGGCTGTGGGGGCGCCGCCGATGGGGCGAAGCTCGTTTGCCAGGCGGGCGGCGGCCCGGGTGTCGCCCACCAGGCCAGCGATGCGCACGGCCCGGCGGACGGATACGTCGAGGGGGCGGTCGTCGAATTCGTCGAGCGCTCTGCGGACCAGAGCGAGTATGTCGTCAGTGGAAGCCATCTGCCGAATCTAGTCGGCCTGCTCGTTCCGCCGCAGGGCCGGAGAGTGGACCACCCGCCGTCTACGGCTCGGTCCGGCTACAGGCCTGCCCGCCCCGGCTGCTGAGCGGGTGCCAGACGGGCGCGGACGGTCCGTGCTGGAGCCCGCGAGGCGGGCGCCGGCCCCAGATACTTCCTGATCGTCTTGCGATCCAGCCCCAACGACGTGGCCACCTGGCTCTTCGAGCGGCCCGCGTACCAGTGGACGTAGATCCCGGTCCTGGCGACCACCACTGATCGGTTGCGCGAGCACGGCTTCCTCGGCCCCGTCTGGTGGCGCTTCGGCCGCCCTGACTGGCAGAGCCTCACCGATGCCCTCGACGACCGGCCCGACCGTGCCCTGATCGCCCGGCGCCGTACCGAGCGCCAGGTTGCCGAACAGGCCGAGCAGGAACGGAAGGCGCAGGCCCGGCGGGACGCCGAGCACGCCCGGTGGTGGGCGCAGCTGTTGGCCGCCCGTGCCCACAATGACGCTCTGCACTCCTGCTACACCTGCCACGGCCCCCTCGGCGGCGCCCGCGACAGGGACGGCGAGTTGTACGAGCAGGCCGAGCCGGACCGTCTGGAATGCCCCGCCTGCCTCCGCCGGCGCCGCGACCAGCGGGGGCGCCCGATCGTCCTGGCCCTGCCCACCGCCCGTGACCTCAAGAGGGCCGGCAAACACGGCCCACCCGCCGACGACCCCTGGTGGACCGTGCGCCTCATCCACGCTCAGCGCTGGCCCAAGGCAGACCGGGACGGGGACCGGGTCCCCGAACTCTGGCCGAACGCCCGCGCCTGATGCCGGAGGGTGAATCGGCGGGCGCGCAGGGCGTGCCCGGCCCCGGCCCGCCGGAGAAGCAGAACGCAGGCCCTGCGGGGCCATGGGGCGCCGGCTGCCGGTCGCACCCGCTGAGGCCGGAGCTCCCGCCGGCTGCTGCTCAGCCGACGGGAGTAATCAATCCTGCCAGGTGTCGGCGATCCCCCCAGGAGGAGTCGGTGAAGCCGCCCCAGTTGGTGTCGCAGGCCTGCGGCTCGTGGTCCATGTCCTGCCCCTCTCGATCGGGTGGAAGGACTGTAGACCTGGCTGTGCCCCTCAAGCCACGGGTCGCGGTTACCACGCCGGGGTGGTCCGTGCGATACGCCAGGCATATAGCCCGCCATATCGCAGCCAGGCAATCCGCTCCCTAACCTCCCAGTACCGGAGCGATCCGGTGCAGGTGGGTAGTTCCCACTTGCACCATGGTGGGTATCCTGAAGGTGTGCCGGTGTTCGTGACCATGCGCGGACGCTGACCATCCTCGGAACACACGATCATGGAGGCCGTGATGGCCGCAGTTGCCCGACACGCACACGAGGAGTTCGAGACGGTCGCCGAGACCGAGGTCGACAGCCGGGGACGGGTGTCCCTGGGCCGCGCTGGCGCCCGCCCTGGTCGCCGCTACCGCGTCGAGTCCACACCGGACGGCGTTCTCCTGTTGACCCCGGTCGTCTCCATCCCGGAGCGGGAGATGCAGGTGTGGACCGACCCGCTGCTCGCCGAGCGCATCCGCGCCGGCATCGAGCAGGCCGGGGCCGGCCGGACCCACGACCTCGGCGACTTCTCGCAGTACCTCGACGACGAGGATGACGAGGACTAGAGACCGGTGTACGTCCTGCGCTTCACCGACGACGCGCGCGAGATGCTCCAGCGCCTGGCCGCCGGCCCCAAGGCCGATGTGGTCAAGCTGAAGAAGACCCGCAAGGCGCTGGCACTCCTGCAGACCGACCCCCGCTACCCCGGCCTGCACTCCCACCAGTACGAGAACTTCCCCGGCCACAGTGGCCAGAAGGTCTGGGACTCCTACGTGGAGAACCACACCCCCGGCGCCTGGCGCATCTACTGGACCTACGGCCCCGACGAGACGGACGACCAGGGCCAGACCGTACAGGTCATCACCGTTCTGGTGATCGGCCCGCACCTGTAGCGGCCCGGCGCGGGCGGAGGCTGCCACACTGGTGATCATGAGTGCCGATCGCCGCCCGCTGTGGCAGCAGCCGTTCTCCGACACCGCGACCGATGAGCCCGCGGCGGCCGACGACCGGGCCCGGCTGCTGCCCGTCGAGCGGTCCCCGTTCCTGGAACCGCACACCGAGGACGAGCCCGGGACCGGTCTGCCGGACGAGCGCGCCTGATCGGATCCGCCGCCGGAGTGGCCCGGGTCGGGCGGGTCTGACGGCTCGCCGGGCCGGTGGGCCCTACGGTCGACGGTGCAGGCCGTGCTGTCGCCCGCACTGTCGGCCCGGCCTGTCCACCCCCCTTTGGCGGCCGGGCCGTCCCCGTCGGGGGCCCCGACTCGCGACGTCCTCCCTCCTTGTCGCAGGCGCACGGTCGCGTCGCCGGCACCCGACGCGACGGTGCGCGGATTGCCAGGGGAGGGCGACATGACCGACACCGACCAGACCGTAGAGAACGGGAGCGGACCGGAGCACCCTGGGAGGAAGCGGCCGAGCGGGAGGTGACGCGATGCCCCACGGTGGCAACCACAGACCGTCCGAGCCACTCCCAGCCCCCGCTGACAAGGTGCTCGGGGCGCACGCACTGGCCGACGGCGCGCTGCAGCTGCGCCTCGCAGCCGGCCGCCCGGCCGCAGTCCTGCTGCTGTCCGGCGCCCTGGACTCCCGCTGCGCCCTGGAACTGCCGGAGGCGCTGCTCGCGGCGGTGCGGGCGTGTCCGGACGGGCTGGCGTTGGACCTGAGCGGCGTCGATGTGTGCGACGAGGCCGGGGTCGCTGCACTGGCTCGGGCCTGCGAACACGCCCGCCGCTTCGGCCATCCGGTCGGGCTCGCTGCCTCCACCGCCGACCTCGACCGGCTGATGGTCCTCACCGACACCCTGCACCTGGTCGCCGACCATCTCGACGCCACCGGCGGCCCGACCCCCTGACCGTCCGGTGAACAGATCCGGGGCCGGACCTCCCGCCGACTGCTGCTCGGCCGGCGGGAGTGATCAATCCTGCCGGGTGTCGGCGATCCCCCAGGAGGAGTCGGTGAACCCGCCCCAGTTGGTGTCGCAGGCCTGCGGGCCGTCGTCCATGTCCTGCCCCTCTCGATCGGGTGGAAGGACTGTAGACCTGGCCGCGCCCATCAGGCCACGGGTCGCGGCTACCGCCATGGTTGGGTGGCTTCACGGCGGGGGCCTTTGCCCGTCGAGACTTCTCGTCGTTGGTCGCCGAGCGAGTGGGGGGGCGGCGCGGGCAGGAGCAAAAGACCCCCACCCAGAGGAAGGGCAAGCGCCGGCGCAAGCAGCGGACCGAGAGCGCAA
>NZ_JBHWBW010000005.1:0-3507 GCF_042735675.1 Kitasatospora sp. NPDC059571 | reverse complement strand
GGCTCTGAGGCGGGGCCCCCGTCGCGGCCCCCCTCCCCGCCCCCCCACAACCCCCGCGGTCGGCTACGCCTGGAACTCGTCGCTCTTCACGCCGTAGAACGTGGCTTTCGCCGGCCGGTTCTTCTCCAGCTCATCGGCCAGCTGGGTCCACCCGTCGCCGCGCCGCACCACGTTGAGGAACGTTCCGAGCGCCTCCTTGTCGTCCCACAGTGCCTGTGCCGCGCTGATGATCAGCGACTTGAGCCGCTCGTTCTCGCTCACTTCGTTCCCTCCCAGTGGTTGGACACGCACAGCCCTACCCGCCGGTGATTGCCGTTGAACGCTGCGTTGCCCGCGGTGGCGCAGTCGTTTGGCGCGTCGGCCCACCCGGTGGACATGTCCGTACGTTGTCCGTACAGTTCTTGTTGTGCTACTCGTCGCAGCACACCGACCCATCCCGACCGAGCGACCCACCATCCCTCGGTGCCTTGCCTGCGAGGCGCGCCGTATCCGCGAGGGAGCAACAACGGATGCGGCACGTCAAGACACCCTTGGAGTACCCCGACATGCGTACTGCCCGATTCGAGTTCCGGTTGCAGCCGGAGGTGAAAGAGCGCATCGAGACCGCGGCGGCGTTGACGGACGAGTCCGCGTCGGACTTCGCCCGTACCGCGGCTGTGGAGCGCGCTGACGCCATCCTGCGTGCCCACCGGACGACCGTCGTCCCGCAGGCCTATTTCGACGGCCTGCTGGCGGCACTGGACGAGCCCGGCGAGCGCAACGAGGCGCTGGCCCACGCTGCCAAGCGTGCACGGGACATGATCAAGAAGAGGTAACCGACCGCCATGTACGTGAGCGAGGCCCTCACCGAGGGCCACAACCGCCAGTCGTTCGACTGCGGCAACCCGATCTTGAACGACTGGCTGGCGCGCAGCAGCCTCAGCGCCGAGAACCAGCGCACCACCCGCACGTTCGTGGTGCGCGATGACGCCAACCTGGTGCTGGGCTACTACAGCCTGACCGCTCACGTCATCGAGGCCCAGGCGCTGCCCAAGAAGTACGCGGGCAACACCCGCGGGCAGATCCCGGCGGTCCTGCTCGCCAAACTGGCCGTCGACAAGACCTGCCAGGGCACCGGCCTGGGCGCGGCGCTGCTCGCCGACGCACTGGGCCGCGCCCTGGACGCCGCCCGCCAGGTGGGGGCGCGGTTCGTCGTCGTCGACGCCATCGACAAACCGGCCCACTCCTTCTACCGCAAGCACGGGTTCGCGCCCATCCCGGACACGGACCGCCTCCTCATGAAGATGTCGAGCATCGAGGCCAGCCTGTAGCCGGCAGCCCGCCCGCTACGCCGCTCCCGCGCCCGCCGGACCCGAGACGCACACCCCGGCCGGCGGGCGCCCGGAAACGGACCCGGTGAGGTCCGCCCGCTGGGCCCCGGTGCCACCGGGACTGGGACGTCCGGGGCATCACCGTCCCGGTGATCGGCCCGCACCCGTAGCGGCGCCGGCGCGGGGCGGGGGCTGCCAGACTGCAGGTCATGAGTGCTGATCGCCGCCCGCTGTGGCAGCCGTTCTCCGAGTCCGCGACCGATGAGCCCGCCGCGGCCGATGGCCGGGCGCGGCTGCTGCCCGTCGAGCGGTCCCCGTTCCTGGAACCGCACACCGAGGACGAGCCGCCCGCGGCACCCGGCGCCCGCCGCAGGCTCGGCCCCGGCCCCCTCGCCGACACCGGCCTGCTGGGCGACCGCGCCTGACGGCCCAGCGGGCTGGCGGATCGTACGGTCGGTGGTGCGGGCCGTGCTGTCGTCCGCACCGGCCCGGCCGCTGACCCCCCTACGGCGGCCGGGCCCCACCCGCCTTGGGGCCGGCCGCTTGCGCAGCGGCGCAACCGCAGACCCCCCGGCCGCGCGCGCCCGCGCAAGGCCGCTCCCGCTTGCGCAGCCGGCCTCCCCGCGCGTGCCCAGTCTGCGGCGCACCGTGCGCCGCATCCTCCGGTGGGCGGGCCGGGGCCGGGGCCGGGGGCGTCGGGCAGGGCGGCTACTCTCCTGATCATGACTCAGGGTTTCGACGCGCGGGGAATCAAGGTGTCCGACGGAATCGACGCGCGGGGAATTGAGCCTGCGTCCGAGGCGCGGGCCTGTCCGGAGTGCGGTGTCGTGCTGCGCACCGGAGGCCCTGGGCGCCAGCCCGTCTACTGCTCCCGCTCGTGCTCCTCCAAGGCCTACCGGCGCCGCCGGGCGGACGGGCAGCAGGCCGCGGTGGCGGACGCGCTCATTGCCTCGCGCGTCGAAATCCCCGACGATGCTGACACTGCGGCCGGCGCGGATGCCCGGGAGCTGCTGCACCTCGCCGAGGCGATGCAGCGCGCCGCGGCCCGCTTCCTGGAGAACCTGGAGGAATCCCGCCGGGGCGGGATCGACGACCGCGGCAGCCAGGCCCTGGAACTGCTCGAGCGCAGCACCACCGCGATCACCGAGCGCGTGCTGCGCAAGGCCCGCGCCATGCGCTTCGAGATGCTCACCGACCGCCGCGCCCGACAGGCCGCCGACGCTGAGGCCGCCGCGCACGCCCAGGCCGCCGACGAATCCTCGCGCGTCGAATCAAGCCTCGCCCCCTCAAACCTCATTGCGACGCGCGTCGAATCAAGTCCCGCTACGCCCAGCCTTGTTCCGACGCGCGTCGAAACCAGCGGAGCCGCCGACGGCTCCGATCCAGCCTTTGTTTCCCCGCGCGTCGAAACCCGGGATGCCCCGGCGTACCGTCGGCCGCTGCACCACAGCCCGGCCACGGCGGCATCCCCCGCCGCACCCGCCGCACCCGCCGCGCCTGCTGCCCCGCTGCCCGTCGCAGCACCGGCCCCGACGGTTCGACACCCCGACCGACAGGCCGCCGGATCCGAGCAGCTGCGCCTGGATCTCGCCGACCGGCGCACCTCCCCGCCTCCCCACGCCCGCGGCCTGGGTGCCCCGGACCGCTCGTGGCCCATCCCCGGCAGCGACATGACCACCGAAGGCTGGGACCGGGACCCGTACCTGTGCGCGGTCCGCCGCCCCGACCGCTCGCTCGCCGGCTGGATTGCCTACACCGGCGACGGCTGGGCCGCCCACATCGACGGCCGCCTCGTCATCGACGCCACCGACCGCCAGCCCTGGCTCGCCCCGGACGCACCGCACGCCATCTCCCTGCTGCGCATGGCCCTCGAGCAGCACCTCGCCTGACAGCTGCACGGCCGGGCTCGCGTACGGCCGACCCTGCGCGGGTACCGTGCCCAGGGGCCCGGTGTCGTCCGGTCAGGGCCTGATGAGGCGACAAGGGCCCGCCGGGACTCCCCGGGTGTCTCCCCGGGCGCTGCCCCGGGGGCCTTCCTCACCATGGTTCCGGCATCCGCCCAGCTCAGCCGGGAAATTCTGGCCCGATGGCGTTGCCGACAACCCTAATCCGTAGTGAAGGCGGCTCCAGAGCGTCTCGGTCGGGGCTTCGGGGGCTGCCTGATCTGACGGACACCTTCCTTACTCCTGGCCCGGCG
>NZ_JBHWBW010000004.1:25176-74345 GCF_042735675.1 Kitasatospora sp. NPDC059571 | reverse complement strand
ACCCGACAGGGCGCAGCGGCGGGCCGGCCGCCGATCTCGCAGGGTCCGACGGCGTCAGACCGCCGGAGCCGGGTAGGTCGGGTACTCCACGCCGGAGACGTGCTGGACGACCCGGATGACCTGGCACGAGTAGCCGAACTCGTTGTCGTACCAGAGGTAGAGGATCGCGTTGTCGCCCTCGACCTTGGTGGCGCCGGCGTCGACGATCGAGGCGTGGCGCGAACCGATGAAGTCGCTGGAGACCGCGTCGGGAGCGGTGATGAAGTCGATCTGGCGCTTCAGCGGCGAGGTCAGCGACACCTCGCGGAGGTACTCGAGGACCTCCTCGCGGTTCGCCTCACGGGCGAGCTGCAGGTTCAGGATCGCGATCGAGACGTCCGGCACCGGCACGCGGATCGAGCTGCCGGTGATCTTCGCCTTGAGGTCCGGCAGCGCCTTGGAGACGGCCGAGGCGGCACCGGTCTCGGTGATGACCATGTTGAGCGGCGCGGAGCGGCCGCGACGGTCGCTGCTGTGGTAGTTGTCCAGCAGGTTCTGGTCGTTGGTGAACGAGTGGACGGTCTCCACGTGGCCGCGCAGAACGCCGTACTGGTCCGCCATCGCCTTCAGCGGCGGAACGATGGCGTTGGTGGTGCAGGAGGCGCACGAGATGATCTGCTCGTCGGGCTTGATCATGTCGTGGTTGACGCCGTGCACGATGTTGGGCACGTCGCCCTTGCCCGGCGCGGTCAGGACGACCTTGGCGACACCGGGGCGGAGGTGCTTCGACAGGCCCTCGCGGTCGCGCCAGCGGCCGGTGTTGTCGATGAGGATGGCGTCCTTGATCCCGTACTCCGTGTAGTCGACCTTGGTCGGGTCGTCGGAGTAGATCACCGTGATCTCGTTGCCGTTGGCGATGATCTTGTTGTTCGCCTCGTCGACGGTGATCGTGCCGTGGAACTGGCCGTGGATCGAGTCGCGGCGCAGCAGCGAGGCGCGCTTCACGAGGTCGTCGCCGGCGCCCTTGCGGACGACGATGGCACGGAGCCGCAGGCCGTTGCCCGAGCCGGTCTTCTCGATGAGCAGGCGGGCGAGCAGGCGGCCGATCCGGCCGAAGCCGTACAGGACCACATCGCGCGACTCGCGGCGCTCGACCTTGTTCGGGCCGGTGGCCCCGGCGACGGCCTCGGCGGTGAACTCCGCCACCGAAAGGCCGCGGTCGTCGCTGCGGTAGGTCGCGGCCAGCATGCCGATGTCGATCTGGGAAGGACCGAGATCCAGCGTGGTGAGCGCGGTCAGGAACGGCAGCGTCTCGGTGACCGAGAGTTCCTCACCGGCGATCTGGCGGGCGAAGCGGTGGGTCTTGAGGATGCTCACCACCGACTTGTTCACCAAGGAGCGGCTGTGGAGCAGGACGGTGACATCCCGCTCGCGGTGGAGTCTCCCGATGACCGGGATCATCGACTCCGCGATCTCCTCGCGATTATTCCAGTCCGTGAACACGTCGTCATTGACAGTCACAAGTTCATCTTTCGAGCTAGGCGATGCCCACATGGTAGCTTTCCGGCTTTTTGATCTCTCCGCCGGTCCACGCCGGGAATCGCTCTCCGCCGCCCCGCCCGCCCCACGGACCGCGCCGCGCCGAACAGGTCGGCCGCACCGCCCACCCCCGCCCGGACGGCGCCCCGAACCACACCGGGAGGCGTCCGCGACTCAGCGGCACCCGCCGCAACCCCCGTCACTTCGACCACGGATCGCCGCAGGTCAAGATGGAACCGGCATTGCCCTGCCCGCCCGGTCGACACCGCACCAGCCCCCGCCCGGACGCCCGGCGGGGCACCGCCGGGCCCCCGGCACTCCCGACCGCCACCGCGCTCGAGCGGGCCCGGACGCCGCGCCCGACCGGAGCGCCACCAGTGACCCGAATCACCACGAGGCCGACCCGGGCATCCATCCGGATCCCCGACAATTCGCCCCAACCGCCACAGCAGGATGTCCCGCCCGCACGGCGGCCGACCGCCGCCCCCGTCCCCGGCGTCGGCATCTCCCGGAGTGAAGTTCCACCCCCGGAACGACGGCGGGAAGGCTCCCGCCCGCACGGCGCGGCATCTCCCGGCCGCGAATTTGTCAACGCGGACGAGAATCAGGGGAGTGCGCTGGATCACAGATCCCCACCCGACCGCCGTCGCCATGCGATGCACCATCGCGCCGACACCTCACCGACCAAATCGGCGGCGCCGCACGGACACTTCGCACCATGACGGACCACCCGCCTCTTTGCCAGTGCTTTTCCTGCATGATTTCGCGTCAAAATCTGTCCTGATAGCGCCGGTACGCTCAAATTCAGATGTGTCCGGTAAGCGTCACTGCATAGGTTCGGGGTATGACGACGAACCGTATCCGGCGGTCCAGTGTGGCCGCCGCCTCCGTGCTTCTCGCCCTCGCAGGTCCGTTCGCCGCCCCGGCGGCACATGCAGATCCGGCCACCACGACCCGTCCGGTCGCCATGACCCTTCCGGCGCCCCACGGGCCGCACGCGGTCGGCACCACCGGCCTGCACCTGGTGGACGCATCGCGGAAGGACCCCTGGCAGCCCGGGCACTCCCGCGAACTGATGGTCACCCTCTGGTACCCGGCCCGGCCGGGCCAGTCGGACGCGGTGGCACCGCAGTTGCCGGCCGGCACGGCAGCGGCCTTCGCGGCCTCGCTGCAGCAGCAGTTCGGGCTCCCGACCGACACGGCCGACTGGGCCGGCACCGAGACCCACTCCCGCACCGACGCACCCGCCCAGGCGACGCAAGCCGGCCTTCCGGTCGTGCTGTACTCCCCCGGCGCCACCGGCCTGCGCGGCCAGGGCACCGTTCTGGCGGAGGAGTTGGCGAGCCGCGGCTACCTGGTGGTGGCGATCGATCACACCTACGAGTCGCTGGCCGTGGAGTTCCCCGACGGCCGGGTCGCCCTGCCGGACCCGGCCGCGGCCTCCGCCCCACCGAGCCGCCTGGTCGACATCCGGGTGGCCGACGCCCGGTTCGTACTGGACCGGCTGACGCTCCTGAACGCGGGCGGCAACCCGGACGCCGACCACCGTCGACTGCCGACCGGTCTCACCGGCCGGCTGGACCTCTGCCACGTCGGGATGATCGGCCACTCGCTCGGCGGTGCTACGGCCGCCCAGGTGATGCACGACGACGCCCGGGTGGAGGCCGCGGTCGACCTCGACGGCGGGCTCGACTTCGGCGACCAGGGGCCGGTGGGCAGCGTCGTCGCGGACGGCCTCGACCGCCCGTTCCTGCTGATGAACAGCGCGCAGTGGACGCACAACGACCCGTGGTGGCAGCCCTTCTGGGCCAACCTCCGGGGTATGCACCGCAACATCCAACTCGCGCAGTCCGCCCACCTCTCGTACACCGACCTGCAGGTCCAGCTCCCCCAGATCGCCGCCGCCGGCCGGGTGCCCGAGGCCGCCGTCCAGTCCCAGGTCGGCACCATCGACCCGACCGCCTCGATCACGACCCAGCGCGCCTACGTCGACGCCTTCTTCGACCTCACCCTGCGCCACCGGGACGACCACCTGCTCGACGGCCCGTCGAGCCGCTTCCCCCAGGCGACCTTCGTGAAGTAGGCCGAGCGCCGCCACCCTCACCACCAGAGCGGGTGTGTCCGCCCCCTCGGGCCACCGGCCACGCGGTGCGCCGCCGGCACGTCCCCGTACCCTGACGGGCCGACTGCTGCGGGGGTGCCCGTGAAGGGCTGATCAAGGCGCGATGTGGTCAGCCGTGGTTGTCAAAAGGGCCGGAGACTATGCCTCCGGCCCTTTGACCACTGTCGGAACGACAGGATTGAACCTGCGACCCCTTGACCCCCAGTCGCCCGGCGATAGGCATCGCTGCACGTCAGACGGTAGACAGCCCGCGCTGTTCGTTCACCGAAAGACACCTCAGAGGCGATGGTGATCGACGCGTGGTCCCCGGCCGTCCCCCGGTTCTCCCCGCTCCAGCCCCTCCCCGACTCCGGCGCAGCTGTCGTGGCCCAAGCCGTCGGAGTAGCCCCGTCCAGACGGGACCGACGGTGGTTCGCCGCACGATGCCGCGCTCGCGCAGCTTGCGGACCCGCCCGTGGGTCGCGCCCGCGGACAGTACGACGGCCCGACCGCTACCGGGCTCTGTCGGCCACACAAGCCGTCCCCGTCGCCCATTCCCGGTCCGCCATGCGTTGGTGGAGGCTCAGGTGTTCGGGCACGAGCTCAGACTCTCCGTTGTAGGTTTAGCCCTGTCATCAGCGCGGCCCGCCGGGCTTCCCTCCAGGGACATGCCCCCACCCGCACGAGTCACTTCGTGCTGCCTGGGAGCATTCCTTGCTGTTCCGCGACTCCGCGTCCGCGGTCGCCGCAGAGAGCCTGGCCGGATCACTGTTCGTGCGCCTTATCGACCAGTTCGTCCACAAGCACGGCCACAAGCCCAGCCCGTCCGAGGTGCGATCCTGGGAACGGAGCATCCCGGCTCTGACCAACGCGCTCCTGGACGCCGGGCTCGGCATGGTGGAGGTGCTGGTCGAGTACTCGCTTCCGCTCAACAGCAAGCGCGCGGACGTCATACTCGCCGGCGTCCACCCGAGCACGGGCGAACCGTCCTACGTGGTGGTCGAGCTCAAGCAGTGGAGCAGCGCGGTCCCGGAGGACGGCGAGCCCCTGCTCTGCCGGGTGGACGCCTACACCCGACCGGTGCTGAACCCCATCGAGCAGGTCCGCGGCTACTGCGACTACCTCATCTCCTTCAACGGCGCACTCGCCGCCCATCCTGAGCGGCTGTCGGGCGTGGCCTTCCTCCACAACGCGACGGAGTTCGGCGTCCAGGGCCTCTACGAGGTGCCGCAGGACGAGCGCGGCCGGCTCTTCACCGCCGAGCGCCGCGGGGAATTCGTCCAGTACCTCCGCTCGAAGCTGAAGCCGGTCTCTGGCGCGGAGGCGGCGGACCAGTTGCTCGCGGGCAAGGTGGCCCCGTCCAAGCAGTTGATGGCGGTTGCCGCCGAAGAGGTCCGCGAGCGCGAGCAGTTCGTCCTGCTGGACGAGCAGCGAGTTGCCTACGAGCTGGTGCTGCGCGCGGTCCGCCAAGCGCAGCAGTCCGACCACAAGCAGGTTGTCGTCATCACGGGCGGCCCGGGCACCGGGAAGAGCGTTATCGCGCTGTCCCTCCTCGGCGATCTGTACCGGCGTGGCGTCACTGCCCTTCACGCGACCGGGTCCAGCTCGTTCACCACCACGATGCGTCGGATGGCCGGGGCGCGGAAGCGTCAGGTGCAGGAGCTGTTCAAGTACTTCAACAGCTTCATGACCGCTGAGCGCAACGGGCTGGACGTGCTGATCTGCGACGAGGCCCACCGGATCCGGGAGACGTCGGCGAACCGCTACACCAGGGCCGCCCAGCGCACCGGTAAGCCCCAGATCGAGGAGCTGATCGACGCCGCCCGGGTGCCCGTGTTCCTGCTGGACGAGCACCAGGTCGTCCGGCCGGGCGAGATGGGCACGGTGGCCCAGATCAGGGCTGCCGCAGCTGTAAAGGGCCTGGATTGTCAGGTGGTCAAACTGGATAGCCAGTTCCGCTGTGGCGGTAGCGACGCCTACCTGAACTGGGTGGTGCGCCTGCTGGACCTCGAGCCCGGAGGCCCTGTGGGGTGGGAGCCCGACGGCAAAGTCGCCCTGGAGGTGGTCGACAGCCCCCAGGAACTGGAGGCATTCCTCGACGCCCGGAGCGCGGAGGGATACGGCGCCCGCATGTCAGCCGGCTACTGCTGGAAGTGGACCACGAAGGTGGCCCCGGGGGATCCACTCCCCCTCGACGTGCACATCGGTGACTGGGCCAGGCCGTGGAATGTGTACGGCGACCGCTCGATCGCCGGCGCGCCTCCGGCCGCGCTGTGGGCCACCGACCCGGCCGGCTTCGGCCAGGTCGGATGCGTGTACACGGCTCAGGGATTCGAGTACGACTGGAGCGGTGTCATCCTGGGGCCCGACCTGGTCTGGCGAACTGACCGCTGGGTGACCGACCGCACGGCGTCGAAGGACCCGGTCTTCCGCAAGTCGACCAACGACGCCGACATCGACCGCCTGATCCGCAACACCTACAAGGTGCTGCTAACGCGCGGGATGATCGGCACGGTCCTCTACTCGACCGACGCGGAGACCCGGACCAAGCTGCGCGAGCTGGTGTCCGAGCGGCAGACGGAGATGATTCCCGCAGTGCACAAAGCTGGCTCCTGACAGGGCCGACGGCCCTGTGCTCGGGGGTGGTGCAGTCGTCTTGAGCCAACCGTTACGGGGTGGGCGGCAGTTCAACGTTTTCGTGTCGGGCAGGGTGGCCCGGGCCCATGCTGCTTTCGCGGCGGAACGGTGAGGCAAGGGGATCCGTTCGACTCCACGACGGGCAAGACCGTCTGGAGCACCCCGGTCGACCTCGTGGAAACGCCTCTGGACAGGGGGAGGCTGTGAGCCGCGACGAATCGCTGCTCGCCGACGGCATCAGGGCGGCGCAGGTGGTGGCCGTGGACGACCAGAGCCTGGTCGTGCCCGACGACGAAACGACCTATGTGGTCGACGCGGGATCCGGGCAACTCCGATGGACCAGGGCGGGATTCAACGCGCTGCTGCTTGTCGATGGCATCGTCGCCGGCGCCAGGGCTCCGACGTACGGCGAGCGTCAGCTCGCAGGCTACCGCGCATCAGACGGCAGTCCTGTCGGGCTCGGAAAGTCATCGCCCCAGGTGGTAGGGGTAGAACGATCTCGGCTGGCAGCATGTCAGGGTGATCGTTTCAATGCTGTACAAAATGACGCGCAAGCTGCTGGCCATCCCCCTGGTGCTGCTACGCCGCGAAACCGCCAAGGATGCCGAAGTGCTCGTACTCAGGCACGAGAACGCGGTGCTGCGTCGCCACCTTGCCAGCCCGGTCCGCTATGAACCGGAGGATCGGTTCTGGCTGGCAGCGCTGTCCAGTCTGATACCCCGTCACCGGTGGCGGGCAGTCCTCCCAGTCACTCCCGGCACGCTGCTGGCCTGGCACCGCCGACTCATCGCGGCGAAGTGGGACTACAGCGCGCGGCGCACCCGGACCGGGCGGCCGCCGACTAGAGCGGCGCTGAAGGACCTGATTCTGCAGCTCGCTCGCTCGCTCGAACCCAAGGTGGGGCCACAAGCGGATCCAGGGCGAGCTCGCCCGCCTCGGGCATCCGATCGCCGCATCCACGGTATGGGAGATACTCCACGCCACGGGCATCGACCCGGCCCCGCGCCACACCGGCCCGACCTGGCGCGAGTTCCTCACGGCCCAGGCCGAGGGCATCATCGCCGTCGACTTCCTCCATCTCGACACGATGCTCGGCCAGCGCCTGTACGCGCTGGCGTTCCTCGAACACGGCACCCGTCGCCTGCACATCGCCGGCGTCACCGCCCACCCCACCCGCGAGTGGGCGGTGCAGCAGGCCAGGAACGTGGCCGCCGACCTAGGCCGGCGCATGGAGTCCCTGCGGTTCCTGCTGCGTGACCGCGACGGCAAGTACGGGCAGCCGTTCGACGCCGTCTTCGAGGCCGAGGAGATGGAGATCCTGAAGAGCGCCCCGCGAGCTCCCCGGATGAACGCCCACTGCGAGCGCGTGATCGGGAGCATCCGGCGTGAGGCCCTGGACCACGTCCTCATCATGAACGAGGCCCACGCCCGGCAGGTCCTGGCCGCCTACCAGCGGCACTACAACGAGCACCGGCCACATCGAGCCCGGAACCAGCTACCGCCCGGCACCCACGAGCAGCCCGTCACAGGCGATCTCGAACGCCGCAGACTCCTCCGCACCCGCGTCCTCGGCGGCGTCATCAACGAGTACCGGTAAGCGGCTTGACCAGCAGCGATGACTTTCCGAGCCCCACAGGACGCAGTCCACTCTTGGCGCGTTCCGAGCCCGAGGAATAGTGGACGCCGGGGGTCCACCGTCAGGCACCCGGATGTGTCGCTCCGAGCACGTATATCAGACCTCTGCCTGCCAGTCCCTTACCGGACGGAGTCGTTCTCGCGCACGTGCGGCCTGGTCGTCACCCTGGTCACCACCGGTTACGAGACAGGGATGACCGTCCCCATTTACGCACCGATCTAACCGATACCGAAGAGACAACCCGCCGCCTTCGCCGGCGCAGCATTCGCTGCCAGGTTAAGCTACGGCTTAATGTCAGTCTTCAACACTTCGACATACTGCTTGTATGCTTTGTCAACTTCGCTCGAAATCTGCACGAGCGTTCCTTCCTCCATGCGGAAGGTCCGGTTCGGGTCACCCTTGAAGGAGAGCCAGTTGAAACTCGTATTAATCCAGATCCCGTCGTAGATCAGGATCTTAGCGTGGGTGTTCTTAAGCCGCACGAAGTGGAACCTGTCTCCGTGGCGCTGGGCAAGATTGCGCAGCTTGCGAAGTGCCCACTCGTCGCAGTCGCGATCGTCGGGACCAATGCCATAACCGATATGAACCTCGACACCCGCACGCAGCCGACGCTCAAGCCTTTCTACGAAGTTAGTAGTTACGACGCCGCCCCTAACCCATGGGGAGATGATGAGGATTCGCTTGCGGGCCGAGTCGAGCGCGGCGTTCAGGTGATCGGGGTGCTCCAGCATGCTGATGCTCCGAACGGGGATCTCCGTCACCTTCTGCGGCGCCTCGGTCGCCGAGTTGCCTCCGTCGGGCATCCTTGCGGCGCCTTGAACCAGTGCCTCGATCTGCTCGGCCGGGACACGGACCTCCTCGAGCTCCGGGCTGAGAGTCGGGCGGGGCTCCGGCTGACCGACCTCGAAGCCCAGCTTCTCGGCCGCACCAATGGCAGCGAGCTCGAGCCCGTGCGCCGGTTGGAGCTCGCCGTCGATGCATAGCTCCAATTCGACCTCGCCCTGCTCGGGGTTGCCGTAGACGAGAAGTTGTGCCGGCAGGTAGAGGTGCTGAGTCTGGGATGCGATCTTGCGGATGCGGAGAATCTCGATTAGCCGCTCGCGGTCTTCGCGATCACGGATCAGTTCGTTGAACTGTTCGACTGTGAGGTCCGTCAATGCGACACTGGCTTGCTTCTTACGCGGTAGTAGGAGGTAGCCATGTTCCTCCGCCGCTTTCTTATTGATCAGGCCGATCTGGGCGTAGTTCTTGATGCTCCAGACAATGCGGTCGAACGGGACAGGCAACTGCTTCAAGACCGGCTGGATGGCGGCGAGAGTCCGAGCAACCTCGGTCCCCTGCGCAGTCAAGGCGAGATGTCCGCTACTCCGGCGGATGTTGCCTTCGCGGATCTGCTCGGCGGTGGCGTTGAGCACCTGCTCGTGTTCAAGCCCGAGCAACGCCGCCAGTTCATCGAGCGCACGCACGCCCTCATGTACGAACTGGATGACGAACTCGTCGAGTAGCGGCAGCTGCTTGCGCTCCTGAGCAAGCACGTCCACCCGGAGAACCGTGACCGGCACGGCGGCTTCGACCAGCCCGAGCAGCTCCAGTCCAGGCCTCTTGTTTCCGAACCTTCGCCGGATCTGTTCTGATGCGGTGAGGCTCATCGGTCGGCCATCCTGATCTCGCAGTCATCGGGGTGCGTTTCGATGTGTGACAGCACCTTTCGAAGGGCACCGGGCGTACCCTTGATGAACCCGGCGTCACCTACGATGGTCAAGCCATACTTAGCACGGGACAGCGCAACATTGATGCGGCGCCAGTAGTCCGCACCAAGGAAGCCGAGCTGCCCAGTACTGTTGCTCCGGGTGACCGAGAGCATGGCAATGTCGGACTCGCGGCCTTGAACCGCGTCAACCGACATCACGGTCATGGTGAGATAGGGCAGCCACTTGCGCATCGGGGCCAGCTGGACGTTAATCTCCGTCACCTGGCTGGCATAGGGCGCGATCACCAGCACGTCCAAAGGGGTGCCGGGGTTCGGAGGTTGGATTAGGTTGCGCTCGATGGCCTTGTTCAGCACCCTCAGGCGATCGATAAGCACACGCACTTCAGCGCGGTTGGCGTAGCTAGTCGCAGTGCCCTGCGGCGCTGACTCGCGACGCTGGTTACCGAGCGACGACGTGTCGATCCACAGAACGGGCTTGCCGTACGCCCGGTCATAGCCGGACAGACCGGTCTGTCGGTGCGAGACCAGCTTGCCACCGTAGAAGCAAGAACTGATCAAATCGCCGATGGGGCGAACCATGCGGTACTGCTGGTTCAGTAGGATCTGGGAGTGCTGCGGCAGGTGTGTAGCAAGCCGTTGGAAGAGCGTCTCTTGGATGTCCGCCTTGGTGAGATGGTGTTCATCAAGGAGCTCCTTACTACGGAGAAGCTCTTCATCAGTCGGCGGCAACTGGTTGGTGTCGCCGACGAAGATCCAGCGGTTGGCCCGAGACACTGGCACCAGCGCCTCAGTCAACGTTGCCCGCGACGCCTCGTCAACAATGCACAGGTCAATGTCTAGGTGGCGCACGGCCTGGTGCCGAAGAAAGCCAGTGCAAGTACCGGCGATGACACTGACTTGATCCAGGAAGGTCGCCGCGAGGCGCTGGTCGGATGCGATCCGCTGGAGCCACTCTCCCTGAAGCCGGAGGTGCGTCAGCAGCGCACGCGATTCAGCGCCTTCGCCGACGAGAACATCAACTGCGTTGAGTGCGTCCTCCGAAGACATGCTGAGCGACAATGTCAGATCGCCGGCGAGAGTTGCTTGGGCTTCCTCGAAGAGTTCATCGCGGAGGTCCATCAGACTATCGACGCGTTCCTGTACGGAGGCAGTTGAGTCCGATGACCCCAGCGCGGTCGTGAGCTCTGTCTGCTCGGGAAGCGCTTCCTCGTTCTTAACCCTCGATTGCAGTGCTGCAACCTCGCGGAGGGTCGTAGCTAGCTGCTGCAGCGCGAGAGCTGCCCGCAGGTGCGGTCCCGAGATACCGGCCGCCTCCGCCTGCGAGCTGAGGTGCGACTCCGCCTTACGGCGGACAGACTGCGCCCACTTCCGCATCTGGGCATCCAGCAGAAGGTGGCGCACCGGCTCGCTGACGCGACTTTGATCTGCGCTGGCTAGACGGACCAGACTGGCAAAGCCGCCCTGATCGAGCTTTTCGAGGGCGTTATCGACCGCAACGTTCGTTTGGGAAGCGATGAGAACGCGAGCATCAGGCTTGGCGAGCAGACACTGCTCCACCAGCTCAGCAATGAAGCTAGTCTTCCCGGTCCCTGGCGGACCTTGCACCAGGTACACATCCTTGGCACCGAGCGCGGCCCTGACTGCCTCTTGCTTGCGCTGATCGAGGTCGCGACTCCAGGCGGTCACTCCCACCGGCATCGGTGCCGAGGCGGTCTCTGGCTGCAGCAACAACTCCCGCAGCTCCGGCCGTGCCGCCGAACCATTCTTGACTGACATGACTGCTTCGCGCTGGCGTCCGATGGCTACTTCGTCCGGCCCGATGTGAGGAACGAGCAACCCGCGATCTGGAATGCTCTCCCACCGATTGCCAAGAATGACGACAGTGTCTCCATCGTGTTCAACGACTTCGCCCCAGCCGAAACGGCGGTCGGTGTACTGGTCCTTGACGCGCCACTCGGTGTTGATGAGGTCCTGCTCAACCGACTCCCCGAGTGTGAAGGTCGCCTCTCGCCCTCGGACCTTGAAACGCTGGTATGGAAGAGGCTTCTTCTCACCGCGCGCCAGCTCTTCGCGGGCGGCGAGGATTCGGAGCCAGGTGTCGAAGAGGTCGTCGCTGGCTCGATCGACCGTGCCAGCAGCAATCTGCTCAGCCTTCTCGGCGTAGAACTCGTCCAGGCCATGGATCAAGTCGGCCATCGCCTGTCTTGCGGCCTCGATGTTCGCTGGCCGATAGAACGTCCACGCGTAACTCTTCGGCAGAAGGAGCCCTCGACGCCGATACCCGTCCAGTGCCTGCAGCTCCATCTGTCGCGCTGACACCATCACAGCGCCGTCTGCGTCAGGCTTGATGTTGAAGCGCCACGAGTCACCGATGATGAACACGCTGTCGCGTTGTGGTTCTCCCGAGTCGCGGTCGAGCAGGAACGTTGCGTGGACGTCTCCGGTGAGATCGGCTTGAACAACGGTCTGAGCCTCCACGCGCTTCTCGGGTGCGCCGGCCAGCGCGGTCGCTGCGTTACCCGTGATGCGCAGCCAGATCGGCTTTGGCGATGCCGCCGCTGCGTTCGCGACATAGAGCTTCTGAGCGGCAGTGAGCGCCGCGAGCAGGTCACTGGCGTTCTTCGGGCGGTCACTCGGAACACGTGATACGCAGGCCGTCAGGATCCGCCGGATCTCTGGCGGAACGTCGATGTCCAGGACGGCCTGCTCGACATTATCCCACGTCTTGAGGCGCGAGGCGCTCATGCACTGGATCAGAAGGACACCGAGAGAGTAAACGTCACGTACGTAGCGGATGTCGGCGTTGATCTCAGGCGGTGCGTAAGGCCGCGAGTGCCAGTCGGCAACGGTGTTGACGGTCTCCTCGTCGTCGCCGCGGATCTTGGAGATGCCGAAGTCAGCCAACATCGGGACCCCACTGGATGTGATCAGGATGTTCGCCGGCTTTAGATCGCGATGCTCAACCTGCTTGAGGTGGGTATACGCCATCGCGTCGACGATGGGGATCGCGATCTCTTTCGCGAGGCGATCCCACGACAGCCACGGACCGGCATCTGTGAGCAAGTCGTCGAGGTTGCGCTCGACCCAGTCCAGCACGATGTAGTAGCTGCCTGAAGTTCCCCCGTTGAACTGGACAGCCTGATACTGGGACGGTTGGTCCCGGAGGAAGCAGTCCAGGTAGTGAGTGGCAAGAGCAACATGAGCAAGCGGTACACGGCGGAGTTCAAACGGGACGCGGTCGCGCTGGTGCGGTCCTCGCCGCATCGGAACGTCACCGAGATCGCCCGGGAGCTCGGGGTGAGCCCCGAGGGGCTGCGGGGCTGGGTCAGGCAGGCGAAGACCGACCGGGGCGAGGGGCCGACGGGCGCGCTGACCACCGACGAGCGCGAGGAGCTGCGGCGCGTCCGCCGCGAGAATGCCGACTTGAAGAAGGCCAACGAGATCCTGGTAAAAGCCGCAGCCTTCTTCGCGAGGGAGATCGTGAAGTAGGCACTGTGTGCCTCTTCATCGATGCGGAGAAGGCCACCGAGGCGAATCCCGGCGGCAGCAGTGTCGCCCGACTGTGCCGCGTTCTGGGCGTGGGCCGCTCCACCTACTACTCGTGGCTTGCCGCGAGGCCGGCCGTTGCCGAACGGCAGCGCGCCGACGACGAGTTGGCCGGACGTATCCGCGAGATCCACGCCGCTTCCCGGGGCGCCTACGGCGTTCCGCGGGTGCACGCCGAACTGCGGCGGGGCGGCCACGGCATCAACCGGAAGAAGGTGGAACGGATCATGCGCGAGCGCGACATCCGTGGGATCACCCGCCGCAGACGCCGCCACCTGACGAAGCAGGACATGGCGGCCGCCCCGGCCCCGGACCTGGTCGGCCGCGACTTCACCGCCGAGCGGCCCGGCACGAAACTCGTCGGCGACATCACGTATCTGCCCACGATCGAGGGCTGGTGGTACCTGGCCACGGTCATCGACCTGGCGACCCGCGAGGTGATCGGCTACGCGATGGCCGACCACCACCGCGCCGAGCTGGTCACCAACGCCCTGAAGATGGCCGCCGGCCGCGGCGAACTGCGGCCCGGCTGCATCATGCACACCGACCGCGGAAGCGAGTACACGAGCAGCGAATTCCGCAGGGAGATAAGGAAGTTGAACCTGAGGCAGAGCATGGGAAGAACCGGCATATGCTACGATAACGCCGCAGCCGAGAGCTTCTTCGGACTGCTGAAAGCGGAGATCGGCACCACCGTCTGGGAGAGCCGCGAGGCCGCCCGAGCCGACGTCTTCCGCTTCATCGAAGTCGAATACAACCGCACCAGGCTCCGCAAACACCCCGAGTTCGGGTACCTCACCCCACTCGAAACCCGAGCCAGACTGCAGTACGACTTCACCCCCGCAGCGTAAGCAACAGCTGTCCAAGATCAGGGGGGAACTTCAGCCGGTCTCGTCGATGCCGGAGTCGCGGTAGGGAACGATATTGGGGTGTGACAGGTCTTTGAGCGTGCGCCACTCGCGCTCAAAGACCCGCCGACTCAGTTCATCGGCCTGGCTTTTGACAAACTTCACGGCCACAAAGGAGCCGTCTCGTCTGTCGATCCCCTTGCGAACGACGCCGAAGCTTCCGGCACGGGATCCGACCTCAAGCAGGGTGAAGTACTCCCCGACGTGGTCTGGTGCTGACACGTTCGTCCCTCCCGGAAGACGACCACACCCATCGTTCGGGCTGCAGGTCAGATCCTGTCACTCCGCAGAGTTCCGGCACAACTAGCCTGGTCCGCCATCGTGGTGGTGACGTCCGGCGCAGCCGGCCGTAGCGGCTCTGCCTGGAGGCCGTGGGCTGGACGGCCGTTACTGTGGCTGGAAACTTGATGACCGCCGAGAACCTCACCACACACCTGTGGACGTTGAGGGACGCCACTAGCAGGCCCACCGTTCGGTAGTTGGCGGGGTCGACCACCTGTGGCGGAATGCATCCTCACACGCCCGTCCCGGTCGCGGTCGCGCTCCAGATGGTCGTCCTTGCGCACCGGCTCGCCTGGGCGGCCTGGGACGTGATCAACCGGTCAGACAGTCCCGCTTCGTCCTGCGAGTCGGGACCGGGCGAGTGAGGGCTGGGCGCTTGGCCCCGTCGCTGGCCTGCCTGAGCCGGGGTCAGTAGCGACGACTGCGGGTCGACCGGTAGTGGTCGTGCAGGATGTGCTGAAGATACACATGCAGTTGGTAGACGTGTTCGTCCCTGAGCTGCGGGAGCTTGGTGCCGAGTTCCAGGATGGTCCTTTCGCGGCGGGGGATCTTCCGCTCATAGGAGGACAGGACCACCTCGAGCAGAACGGCGGTCTCGGTGCTGGGCTCGGTTGCGCCGTTCTCGATCTGGGAGATGTGCGCGGCCGATACGCCGACCTGGCTGGCCAGCTCATGCTGGGTGATATCGGCGGCTCGCCGACGCTGACGCACTTCATCGCCTGAGGTGATCACGTGGGGTCCTTCATCGCGTGTGGTTTCTTCACGAGGCGGGGCCAACCGTATTCAGTAAAGTCGCTACGCAAAAGCCGAGTTGACGGCTAGGCATGTCGGGCGGTACAAGGGCTCGCGGGCCATTTCCGGGGTGAACTGGCGGCTTTGACGCGGCGCGACAGTCAGGCACATACTCTCTGTGCCGGGCCAGCCCTGCGGGCTGGTGACCTTCCCCTCAGCGGAGGGGGCTCAACTGGGTGACTCCCGCCTGCGCCGGCGCGCAGGGCGGGGAGCTTATGCCCCTGGTCTCGAAGTATCCGAGCCGGAGCCCGCGCGGCACGCGGAACCCGTTTCCAGCGGAATCCAGGGCCCGCACAGCGAGCAGCGCCGCGATTGCTCGACAACCAACACCACCACATGGGGAGTTGGGTGTCGAGAACGGCTCCGGCAGTTCCGCCCCTCCCCTTGACCAGGGGAGAACCGAGATGAACCACGCGTTGCCCGTCCGGATACTGCTGTGCATGTGCGCTGTACTGTCGGGGCTGCTGGCTGCCACGATCACCGGGGTGCTGGCACGGGCCGACGGGAAGTCCTTGCCGGGTGCAGTGCTCGCGGCTGGGGCGGCCTTCGTCGGGTGGATGGGTATGTGCGCCGCCTTGGCCGCGCTCTGGTAGCCGCCGCCCGCCTGCCCTGCGGACAAGCGGGCCGTTCACCAGCGTCTGTCCAACCAAATGATCACCCTCCTGGTTCGCGGGGCCTCGGCGTCGCGGCCGACCAGGCAGCCACGGCTGCCGAGCATGACGCGCAAGCCCTGTCGGGCCAGGCGGGCGGCAAAGGCCAGCCCGAGTCCTCGGTCGGCGCCGGAGACGAGGGCGACGTGGTGGTCAGTATGCGGATCGGCTCCCGCGTCCCGGTGCGGAGTGCCAGGATGAGGGTCGTGAACGACACTCACGCGACCGTGCCGGCGCGGGGACGGTGGGCTCCGCTCTCACCGCGGCAGACGGCCGAGTTTCTGGCAGGGGCGGACTTTCCCTGGTGGATCGCGGGAGGCTATGCGATCGAGCTGGCCGTTGGTGAGCCGTATCGCGAGCACGGCGATCTCGACGTGCTGGTCCTTCACCGCGATCAGGACAGGGTCCGCCGCTTCTTCGGCGGGTGGGATCTCTTCATGGCCGATCCTCCCGGAGCCGGGATGCTGCGCCCCTGGCCGCCGGGCGGGCTTCTTCCGGCCCGGGTGCACGACGTGTGGTGCCGCCGTGCGCCCGACGAACCGTGGTCGGTCCAGCTCATGTTCGACGAGGCCGACGGCGAGGAGTGGGTCTCGCGTCGGGATGCCCGTGTTCGGCGAGCTCTCGCGCAGCTCGGCCGGGTGACCTCGACCGGTGTTCCGTACCTGAGCCCCGAGGTGCAGCTGTTCTACAAGGCGAAGAACGTGCGGGAGAAGGATCAGCTCGACTTCGACCGGATGCTCCCCCGTCTCGATGCCACAGAGCGGGCGTGGTTGGCGGGTGCCCTGGAGTTGGTGCTGCCGGTCCATGCGTGGTTGGGCAGGCTCAGGCGGTAGAGCCGAAGGTGAGGAGCGGCACGTCGTAGAGGTTGGGGTTGCGCGGGCGGGTCATGGTGGGCCCGGTGACCTCCACGATGAGGAGCTCGCTGAGGAACTGAACGCGGGCGTTGAGCAGGTGGCTGGTGCGTCCGTCGGCGTCTTCGCCCTTGAGGCCGGCGGCGAGGTGGATGTGCGGGAGGATCAGGCCGGTGGCGGGGTCGTGGGCGAGGGTGCCGCCGCCGAGGGCTTCGACGAATTCGACGCGGGTGCGGTCCCAGAGCGGCTGCTCGGGGTGAGTCAGGCCGTTGCAGGTGCCGACGATCTCGGCTTCGGAGAACGCGCCGATGAACATGGGGATGTAGCCCTGCTGGACGTCGTTGTCCTTGCAGAAGGCCGTGAGGGCGTCGAAGAAGTCCTCGCCGTGTTCGAAGGTGACGCCGAACGTCCGGCCGAGGGTCAGTTCACTGGCACGCATGAGCAGGTCCTCACTGGGTCAGGGGCTGTTGGCGATCTCGGGATCAGAGGGTCACGGTCTTGAAGGCCGCGGCGATCTCATCGCTCTTGCGTCCCTGGGCGAGGAGGACGTGCAGGAGCAGCCGGGCCTTGTAGGCGTCGAGGTGGCCGCCCCGGATGAGTCCGCGGCCGAGCAGGTCCTTCTCCGAGCCGGGGAAGCTGTACGTGGCTTCCAGGACTGGTCCGTTGCCGATGCGGCTGGTGAGGATGACGGGGATCCGGGAGGCGGTGTTCTCAAGAGTGGCCACGAAGCTGTGGGGAACGTGGCCGACGCCGAACGCGGCGACGACGAGTCCGTCGCAGGCCTCGGCCATGGGGGCGAGCAGGGTGCCGTCGTCGCCGAGCGTCGCGGTGTACAGGCCGACGCGCGGCGTCGGCTCGGTGAGCGATCCGGGGAGCGTGGTGCGGGCGGCGAGCGGGCCGTGGAGGTGGACGCGGCCCTCGTAGAGGCGTCCCAGGGGGCCGGTCGCCGGGGAGGTGAACGCGGCGGGGCTGGTGCTGTGGGACTTGCGGACGGTGCGGGCCGCGTGGATCTCGTCGCCGAGGACGACCACGGCGCCGGCGCCCTGCAGTTCCGCGGCTGCGGCGGCGATGACGGCGGCATGGATGTTCGCCGGGCCGTCCGCACCGGGCTGGGTGGGGTTGCGCATGGCCCCGGTGACGACGATCGGCTGACTGCCCGCGTGTAGGAGGTCGAGGAGATAGGCGATCTCCTCGATCGTGTCGGTGCCCTGGGTGACCACAGCTCCGTCGCAGCCGGCTTCGAAGGCGTCGGCGATGGCCTGTGACAGTGCGGTGAGGTCGTCGAAGCCGAGGGAGGCGCCTGGCAGGCGCCGGAAGTCGTGGACCTGCAGGTCGACGTCCAGGCTCTGCAGGGCGGGGACGGCGTCGAGGAGTTCCTGGGCGGACAGGGCCGGTACGACTCCGCCGGTGGCAGGATCGGTGGTCATGGCGATGGTCCCGCCGAGGGAGAAGATCGCAACTGTCCTCGTGTGCAACGCCGTTGTCTCCCTGTCATCGGGCTTCCCGCGAAGCGGTGCGGCCTCGTGGCCTTCGGGCAATCTATCGGTTCAGGTGGTGCGGTGGGAGGCGACGAAGCGGCATGCGGCGTCCAGGCCCTCCAGGCCCAGAAGCCGGCTGCGGGGGCGGGCGAGGGCGCGCGTTCCCACCAGCGCGAGTTGGTGACAGCGCCGGGTGAGCCAGGCCCAGTCCAGGCCGAGGTAGTCGGCGGTGGCGACGAGGCGGCCGCGGGCGAGGCCGGCTGACGTCACGGAGTGCGCGGCGGCGTGCCCGATGGCGTCGGCGAAGGCGTGCAGATCTGCCGGTCGTGTGGTGAGGCCGAGTTTGGAGACGGCATCGGCTCGTACCCAGCTGGCGATGACGGCGCGCTGTCGTGGGAGCAGGACGAAGCCGTCGGTCTCCGCGAGGTCGGGGTTCTCGGTGATCCAGGTGGTGATGCCGAGCGATTCCATCAGGGCGATGGCCAGGAAGAGCAGGATCCGCTCGTGGGCGGGGGAACGGGTGACCGCGTGCGGTGGAATGCAGAAGGCGCGGCCGGTCCCGGTCGTTGCCTGCGGCGTGCCTGGGGCGGATCGGCGGAGGTAGTCGAGTTTGTGCGTGAACAGGAGCCAGGTGACGGCTTCCTCGCCGGTCCGCTCGCGGGTCCAGAAGATCGGCGAGTCTCCGAGGGTGGCGCGGTTGTCGAGGATGTAGCCGGCGCTGGCTTGGGAGCCGATGAACATGAGGGAGCCGGGTGTCAGCTCCTCGTCCTGGACCGCGGCGGCCAGCGGGTCGAGATCGGCGCCGTTCGTCAAGGGCAGGAGGGTGTGCAGGTCGGTGTCGTCGCTGAGGAGGGCGGCGTCGAACCCGGCGACGGCCCACAGGATCCCGTACGTGAGGTCGTCGAGCTCGTACGCGGACGGGATCCGTAGGACGCGGCCCTGATCGCCTGCGCTGTCCTTGGCCCGGGTTCCGTAGCGGGCGTCGACGGCGAACTGCCGGCTGGTTCCGTCGACGGTGCGCGTGGCGATCACGAGGGCGCGGGTGGGTGTGCCCGCCCAGGCGTCCAGTTCCGGGCTGCGGCTGATGTGGAGCTCGTTGCCGCGGAAGGTATCGGCGTCGAGTACCAGGGTGGGCAGGGAGCCGCCGCTGAGGTTCTGTCCCACGGGGAGGTGCAGCTGCCGTGGTCCGGCCGGCTCGACGATGAGCGGCGGCAGGGAGGGAGCCCGGAGGGTGAGCGCTGTGGTCTCGTCGAGGCTGCTGGGGAGCGCACCGGCCAGCTGCTCGGGAAAGTTGAGGGCCTGGGCCCACTGCGTCATCCGCTTGCGGTCCTTGACGGCCCGTCGCCCGCGCTCCAATCGGCTGATCTCTGACTGGTCGCTGTTGACGATCCGGGCGAAGGCCGTCTGCGACAAACCGGTGTGGGAGCGGACGAGACGGCTGACTGCTCCGAGGTCCCATGCCGCCAGGGCTTGCCGCACCTGCGGGTCCTGCCAGAACTCGGGCGCAACGTGTAACCCGCGCTGACAGGGGCCGCACCTGGTTTCGGCGTTGTAGCGGCTCAAGGCGTTGCCACAGGAAGTGCACCGCCGCTGCTGACTGCTGTCCACCGTCGCATTCTTCCTTGCGATCACCCGTCAGGTCGGCGGCATGAGGAGACTCGCATAAACGCCCATAACCGCAGCCCGACGTATTCGCCACCATGGAGGGATCGCACGCGGGCCGGCTCGGTGATCCTCGCCGTCACAGGTCGTGTGCCAGGAAGGACCTTCAGGCGATGAGAACGATGAGCCCCGCAGGGGAGCCCGCCGTGCCCTCACTTCGAGCGGCGTGGCGGACTCTGGCGGACGGGTTGCTGATCCAGAGGCTGCACCTGCACGTGGAGGAGTGGCGGGAGCTCGTGCAGAACACGGGGAGCCTGCCCGACCTCGGCGGCGTGCCGCTGGCCGGTCTCGCCCGCCGTCCCACCCACGTCCCCGGACCGCAGGCCCAGGAGGTGCTGGAGGGCGCCGGTCTGGGGTACTGGTGGTCGCTCCCGCAGCTCCACGGCGTGGACGCCGACCCGGACGCCGGCCAGATCCTCGGCGCAACGGAGCAGGCCCGGCAGCGGCTGGTGCCCGATGGCGCGGCACAGCCGTGGGCCGAGGCGCTGACCGCGGTGTGTGAGGCGAGTGCGTGGTGGGTGGGGTTCTTCGCGATCATCAGGCATCGCGGTGTGCGGCACCTGACGTTGGAGCCGAACCCGGAGCCGATCCGCGCCCAGGTTCTGGACAGCGCTGCCGGCGCGGTGGCCTACGGCATGGCGGACCGGCTGCTGGCCTCCGCCCTGCAGACGCGGGACGACGAGCTGGCGCGGCGCGCCTACTGCGAGGCCATCGCGGCGGGCATTGAGATCGAGCGCACGTTGCCAGCCCTGCTGGAGGAGTTGGGCGAGTTGCGCCTGGTCGACCTCGTGGCCACGACGGCCGTCTGGCGAGGCCAGTTCACCAAGTACGCGGGCGGCACCGGAGCAGGACAGGTCGAGTGATGATGCACCGTTACCCCTTCATTGCCGTCGAGGGCCTGGACGGCACCGGGAAGACCACGCTCCGCAAGGGGCTGTTCCGGCTGTGGCAGGGCCTGTTCGACATCACCCCGCTGTGCCTGCTGACCACGAACTTCCTGTCGGCCGAGCACGCCGGGCAGATCGTCGCCGGCAAGTACCGTCCGTCCGCGGAGAACAGCGCCGCCTACCTGTCGGCCATCGTCGCCGACAAGAACGCGACGCTTGAGCAGCTGGTGCAGCCGCAGCGACAAGCCCGGCCGGTCATCGCGGATCGCTGGCTGCTGAGCGAGCTGGCGTTCTTCGCCGTCAAGCACGGCGCCCGCGCGCAGGACACCTACAAGGCGCTGGCCAACGGCCTGGCGGACGGCCCTGACGTGACGCTCGTGCTCGAGCTCCCTCCGGCCGACTCCATGCAGCGGGCCAAGGGCCGCTCCGGTGACGCCGTGAGGGCGGACTGGGACGTGCATCACGTGCAGTCCGCGGTGCACGAGGTCTACGCGGACGTGACGGCCTCTCCTCAGTCGTTTCCGCTGCTCGGCACCGTGGTCCGCCTGGACGCCGCCGCAACGCCGGCCCAGGTCATCGGCTCCGCGTGGAGCGCACTCGAGCACCTCGGACTGATCCCCGGTCTACCGACCGACAACGAGACGGAGAGCTGATGCCCATATCCGACGCCACAGCCCGACTACGCCTGTCGCTCGCCACGCGGACACCGGTCCGGCCGCTGCTCGCCGCGGGGGCCGTGAACGCCATGGCGGCCCGCCTGGCCGTGGAGGAGGGCTTCGACGCCCTGTGGGTGAGCGGCCTGGAGGTGTCCGCCGCCCTCGGCCTGCCCGACGCCAACGTGCTCAGCGCACGCGACCTCGGCGATGTGGTCACCGCGCTCGGCCGCGTCACCGAGCGCCCGGTGATCGTCGATGTCGACAACGCGGGTGGCACCGTCGATGGTGCCGCCCGCGTCGCGGCCGATCTGGCCCGGGCCGGGGCCGCCGCGATCTGCCTGGAGGACAGCGCTTACCCCAAGTGCAACAGCTTCGCCGCACACTCCTCCCAGCAGCTAGCTTCGGCGGACCTCGTCGTCCGGCAGATCGAGCGCATCCGCAAGACGGTCGGCGACGCCCTGGTCGTCATCTCCCGCACCGAATCGTTGATCGCCGGGATGAGCCTGGAGCTCGCCATGGGCCGGTCGGCGCGCTTCGTCGAGGCCGGCGCGGAAGCCGTTCTGATCCACTCCAAGGACCAGAGCGGCGACCAACCCCGCGAGGTCGCGGCCCGGTGGAGCCACCCCGCGCCGCTCGTCACCGTCCCCACCGCCTTCCCGCAGCTCACCAGCGCCGAGCTGGGCGAGGCCGGCTATCGGCTGTGCATCTACGCCAACCAGTTCAGCCGGGCCGCTCTGGCCGGCATGCGCGCCGCGGCCCGCCAGTTCACCCGCGAGGGCACCTTCCGCCCCAGCGCCGAGGCCCCGCTCGCGGCTGTCGGCGACCTGCTGCGCATCGGCGAACCGGACGCGCTGTCCTGCATCTGACCCCACGCCCCGAGGGAGCCCCGCGATGACCCTTCCGCGCATCAGCGTGTCGGTGAAGGCCGCGATCCTGCACGAGGACCAGGTCCTGCTCCTCTCCTACGACGACCACTCCGGATTCCACTACAACCTGCCCGGCGGCAAGGCGCAGGAAGGCGAGAACCTTCGCGCGGCGGTCCACCGAAAGGTCGCACAGGAAACCGGCCTTACGGTGGCCGTCGACCGGCTCCTGCTGGTGACCGAGTACGTGCCGGCCTCATGGGACAACGAGTTCGGGACCGTACAGAAGGCCCAGTTCACCTTCCTCGCCCGCCCGCTGGGCGACAAGACCACCCCGCGGTTCCAGGACCTGCCCGACCCGATCCAGGTCGGCTTCGAGTGGACACCCGTCGACAAGCTCACCGAGGTGTACCTGCTGCCCCGGGTCGGCAAGCCGCTGGTCGCTGCCCTGCACGGTCGGCTCCGCGACCCGTTCATCGACAGGTGGTGACCTTGATGGACGACGTACGCGAATGGCTCCTCACCGAGCACGCGAACACGGTCTGCGCCGACCGGCTCAACGTCATCGAAGGTGAACTTCACAGCCTGGTCCACCGCGGCATCGACGGACCGATCGTGGAACTCGGCTGCTACCGCGGCGCGATGGCCCTGTGGATGCGCTGCGTCCTGGACACGCTCGGTGACTCGCGGCGCGAGATCCACGTCTTCGACTCCTTCGCCGGCATGCCCGCCCCCGGCACGCAGGACTCCGACCACCTCACCGAAGGCGAACTGCGCGCCACACCGCAAGCCGTCCTGGACACCCATGCCCGCTGGAACCGCACGCCGCCGACGATCCACCCCGGCTGGTTCGAACGGACCATCCCCACCGCCCTGCCCGGCGCCATCGCCCTCGCCTACCTGGACGGCGACTTCTACGCCTCCACCCTCACCGGCCTGCGCGGCTGCGTACCGCGCCTCGCCCCCGGCGGCGTGCTCCTTCTCGACGACTACGCCGACACCAACGCCAACCCCAAGGCGTGGGACGGTCTGCCCGGCGTCAAGCGCGCCTCGGACGACTTCTTCGGCACACCGACCCCCGTCGAGGCCGTCATCGGCGACGGCGACCTCGCCTTCGGCCGCTTCCTATCACCCGCCCGAGAGGACGCCGGCCGATGACCCCCACCGTCCTCATCGCGAAGGGCACGGCCGACCTGAGCGGTCTGCGACTGGCCCTTCCCGGCATCGAGATCACCGAAGTGCCCGACTTCGACTCCCTACCCGACATCGCGGCCCGCACCGCCATTGTCGCCCTACGCTCCGGTACACGACTGGGCCGAGAACAGCTCGACCAGCTGCGAATCCTCCAGCACGTCATCCGGGTCGGCTCCGGCACCGACAACATCGATCTCCCCGAACTCGCCCGCCGCGGCATCACCTTGCACCGCAACGCGCACGCGAGCGCCACCGCGGTGGCCGAGTGGTGCCTGGTCGCCACGCTCAGCCTGGCCCGCCGCGTTCCCCTGGGCCACAACGCCCTCGCCCACGGACGGCACATGAAGGACGCCTGCCTCGGCAGGGCCCTGTCCGAACTCGACGTCGCCGTCTGGGGAGCCGGCCCCGTCGGAAGGTCGGCCGCCAAGCTCCTCACACCCTTCGCCCGCCAGGTCACCTTCGCGCAGTGGCCGTCCAACCCTCCCGAGCTACCGCAGCTGCCCGCTCAGGCCCTGCGCGAACGGGCCGATGTCCACGTCATCGCCGTGCCGCTCCAGGCCGACACGCGAAGGCTGTTCAACGAGGCATTCCTCACCGAGGTCGCCGAGCGCCAGCCGCTGGTGATCTGCGCCGGCCGGATCGAGACACTCGACGTGGCGGCGTTCGTGCGTGCGCTCGATGCCGGGCAGATCGGTGGCCTGGCCCTCGACGCGATCGACCCCGAACACGCCGAACAACTAAACGTCACGGTCGGCCTGCGGAATCTGCTGGTCACACCGCACATCGGGGCCCAACGCGCCGATGTCCGCCACACCTTGGACGCCTGGCTCGCGCAACTCATCGCCTCGATCACGGCAGGCCCGGCCGCGGCCCCGAAGTACCCCGGCCTCCTGGAGGTCCGGTGATCGGGGACTCGGCACGGCGCCGACTGCGCATCGCGGGGCAGGCCGCCGAACAGCTCCTTGCCGCTCATCCGGGCGCGACGGTCTGGCTCGAGGGAGCCCTGGCGTGCGGACTCGCCCACGCCACCAGTGACGTCGACCTTCGCCTGCTGGGCAACGAACCGCTGCCCGAGCCCCGTTCGTGGCTCAGCGACGGCGTGCGGGTCGATCTCCAGGTCTCCACGCCCGACCAGATGACCGGACTGCGTGAGCTTCTGCGCGGCTTCGAGATCCGCGCCGACGATCTCGCCCTGTTCCGCCGGGTCCGCAAGGAGCTGCCCAGGCTGACCGGACTGCGCACCGCGAAGTACTACGAGGCCGGCCAGTGGATTCCGGTCGTTGATTCCGGCGAGGCCGAGGTCTACCGCGCCTGGGCGGTGGCCGACCGCGCCGAGACGGTGGCGAGCCTTGCCGAGGACCTGCTTGGACTGGTCGCCGACGAGCAGTACGCCTCGGCGGACCTGGTGCTGGAGCGCCTGGTGCTGACGCTCGCCTCCGCGGAGTGCGCCGCCGCCGGGCAGCCCCTGCTTGGGGAGAAGTGGCTTCCGCTCATGGCCAGCCGGCCCTCGGCCACCAAGCCGCCGACCGGACTGTGGCACGACACCGCCTGGGGGTGGTTCCGCCCGGTCCAGCGGCGCCTGGCCTACGCCCTGCTGTCCTGCCACCCCGTCAACGGCAGCAGTAGCGCGCCAGTTGAGGTGTCGGTCGACGGTCCGGCGTGGCTGGCCCAGCGCTACAGCGACGGCTGGTTCCTGCGCCGTGCCGACGACCGTGTGCCGCTCACCGGTGCGGCCCTGCTCGCCTGGGCCGAGCAACTGGGGCCCGAACCCACCTGACCACCGCGAGGCACCTCTGGAGGTGAGCCTTGTCCACCGCCCCGCCCTCGAACGACCTCGACTCCCTGTACGCGCGCCTCGACCCGGCCGACGTCACCTCGGCCGTGTCGGTGATCCTCAAGCTGCGCGGCGAGACCTGCGACATCGACTGCCTGTACTGCTTCGAGAAACGGAAGGAAGCTCCCGGTGGACGCCGCGTCGACGCCGCCGACGTGCACCACCTGTCGGCGATCTTCGCCGGCCGTCCGCTCGCGGTCGAACTGCACGGCGGCGAGCCGCTCACCGCCGGCCAGGACGCCGTCGCCGACGTCCTGCGTGCTCTCGCGGCGAACCCGAACGTGGTCCGGGTCAGCCTCCAGACCAACGGCCTGCTCCTCGACGACTCCTGGCTCGACCTCTTCGACGAGCACCTTCCCGGGCTTGAGATCAGCATCTCCCTCGACGGCGACGCCCGCGGAAACAGGTGGCGGGTCGGCTACGACGGCGTCCCCGTCTACCCCAGGATCGTCGACGCGCTGCGGCTGCTGGAGCGCCGCGGCCGGACCGCCTCGCTGGTCTGCGTCGTCACTCCGCAAATCCTCGGCCGGTCGGAGGAAGTCATCGACCACCTCGCCACCTTCCCCGCCGTGACCGCGATCAGCCTCGTCCCCTGCTTCGACAGCTCCGTCCTCACACCCACCAAGTCCGCACCCAGGCGCCCCGGCACCAGCCGGACCCTCCAGGCAGAGGCCATCAGCCCCGCCGGCCCGGCCTGGGCCATCACCCCCGAGCAGTACACGGACTTCACCCTCGCCGCCGCCATCCAGTGGGTCCGCACCGGCTGGTTCCGCAAGGTCAAACTGGATCCGGTCGTCTCCGTGATCCGCCGCCTCCGCGGCCTTCGCACCGGCTCCTGCCACTTCGACGACCTCAAATGCGATCACGTATTCACGCTCTACCCTGACGGACGCCTCGGCAGCTGCGACGAACTCCCCTGGCCACAGGCCCAGCTGACCCGGCTGCCGCTCATCCGCTCGCAGCAGGCGGTTCGCCACGTCCAGGACCGCTCGCCGTTGCTCACCCAGGCCCGCGCCCTCACCTCACCGTGTGTCTCCTGCGACTACCGCGAGACCTGCGGCGGCGGGTGCATGGCCATCCGCCTGCGCCACACAGAGGCCGGCCGAGCAGACGCCTACTGCGACCACCGCATGCGCCTCATCGACGGCGTCGCGGCCTTGCTCGCACAACCCGAGCACCCCGAGGGCATCCGGTGTACGCGGCTCCGCTGGCGCCCGCGCCATCCGAACCAGATGCACGACGTCACCGCTTTCCTGAACCGCTGGGACGACCCGACCACACCCCGGCACCCGGCCCGCCTACACACCAGCCCGCTCGGCAACATCAACACTGTGGGACTCCCCGGTGTCCACGAAGCGGACGACCTCGACCCACGGCACCCGCAGTGGCGCGACGGCATCGAGCCAGGCGTCTTCCCACTCGTCCAGGCCGTCACCGAAGGCTGGGGCTACGTCACGTACGACAGCTGCCAGGGCCACCCCGCCGCCCCCGGCGCGCCGCAGCGCGAGCTGGCCGTCGGCATCCTGCCGCGCAACCGGACCGAGGCCGCCGAGATCGCCGCCCGCCTGTGCCGCTTCGCCTCACTCGCCGAGGCGGCGCTCCCTCCGCACTGCACACTCGACATCGGCCGCAGCCTGCTGACCTGTGCTACCAGCGGAAATCGCTACCCGGTCCTCGACGTGCGCCTCATGCCCTCACCCGGTAGCCGCCCCGACGACTACCTCGCGGCACTCCCCACTGGCGGCCGGCTCCTTGCCGATCTTGCCGAGCGCCTCGCCCACCGCCCGGCCGGCGGTGACCCGTTGCGCTGTGCCTGCCCGCCACCGTGTTCCCGCCCGCGCACCCCCGAACCGTTGGAGGTCTGTCGGTGATCCACATCGCCGAGACACTGAGCATCCACACCGTCGAGGACTTCCTCGACGCCGACGAGGTACGCCAGCTCAACGAACTCATGGACGCCGCCCTTGCGCTGCAGGGGCGCGAGTCATTCGACCTCGCCCGCACCTCCACCATCCACGAGGTCCCCGGCCTGACCGCGGACCAGGCGCGTGCACTGTACGAACCCGCCGGGCGTGTGGAGATGACCGACGTGCCGGCCCTGGCCCGGACCATCCTGGACGCCGCCATGATGCGCAGCCGCCCCGCTCTCACGCGCGGCATGCCGTCGATCGAGGGCCACCGTCCCTGGATCTTCCTGGAGTACCAGGCCAGTCAGTACATCAGCGCCCACGCCGACGGCATCGCGCCCGACCCTGCGGCCTGGCCGCGCCAGATCGCCGCGGCGAGCGTCACTGTCGCAGAGGCGCCCGACGGCAGCGGCGCCTTCTACGTCGAGACCAGCGGGAGCGAGGCACCCTGGACCTCACCTCCCCTGGACGCGCCCGCCGACTACGCACCGCACATGCGCTTCATCTCGGAGGGCACCGACGGCTCCTCCACCTGGTTTACGTCGATGAAGCGCACCCGCTGGACCGTGCAGCCTGCCGTCGGCACCCTGTGCCTCTTCGGCAGCCAGCTCGTCCACGGCACCGAGCCCGTAAAGGCCGGCAGAGTCCGAAAGTTCCTCACCCTGCTCACCGCGGACGCGCCCGCAGCACACGGCACCCGGTGAACCGCCCGGTGCGCCGGAGCCGCGGGCCTCCGCCGAAACACCGGCCTCTCCCACCACACATCCACCTGTACGGAGGACCTATGGAGCACACCGACTCGTTCAGCGAATTTGTCAGCGCCGTCGAAGCCCTGCACGACGACGGACCCGTTCGGATCACGGCCCACACCTCCAACTCGTCCGCCCACGGTTGGAACACCTCCCGATCGGCCGCGACCGCCGAGGTGCCCTCCGAGGGCGTCAAGCAGTAGGCACATCAATGACCTGGTGCGTCCGGCACGACCCGGTGGTCCGCGCCGGACGCACCGCCTTTCGAGGAGATGCGAGCATGACCGAGCCCCTGACCGACCAGCTCTTCCACCTGCCCGACCTCGACGAGCGGAGAGCGTCCCGGACTCAGCGCATCGCTGAAGTCCTCGGCAGCAACCTCACCGGCCAGGGCCCGACGGGGCCGGCCATCGTCCACGCAGTAGCCCACCACCTGCTCGAAGGAGCAGAGCAGGCCGCCAACAACCGCGACGCCGGCCTGCTCTCCTGGTATCGACGCACCGAGCTGCGCGATCTCGCCTACCTCACCACCGTAGATGCCGCCGGCGCAGCCCACCTGCTCCTCAACCCGCCGCGCCGGCAGCTTCTGCAGTCACCGCTGTCGGACACGGCCTACTACCTGATCAACCCGCAGACCTCACCCGCAGCGCCGGACAAGCATGAACTCCTCGAAGCGGCATTGGACTCCTCCCACAAACACGGCTTCGGTGACCTGCTAAACCATCACGCGCCGATCATCTGCCTCCTCGAACGACGGGATCTGCGCGACACCCTGTTCAGCTGGAGCATCACGCGCCTCCCCGGCACCGTGTTCACCGACCACACCGACCACCCGGAAGTCCTGGCGCGTGACCTCGTGCACGAGGCCGGCCATCACTGGTTCAACGAAGCCCTGGCCATGAGGTCGGTCTCGCTTCCGGACGACATCACCGTCTACTCGCCCTGGCGCGAAAGCGAACGCCCCGTCTTCGGGTTCCTCCACGCGTGCTGGGCGTTCTCCCTCACCGTGATCTACAGCGGCGCCGCCCTCGACGGCGCCCCGCCTACCGCCCGCGCCTTCCTCAGCGGCTACATGGAGCAACAGGGAGAGCTCCTGCGAGCTGCTGCGCCGGACTTCGCCCAAGTCGCTGCCCTAATCAAGTCGAAACCGCTACGAGAACGACTCTCCACAGCGGTCGCTACCGCTCTGCGATGCACACAGAGGCTCCCGAAGCCAACCGAGCAGGCGAGCTCGTAATCTGCTCCATCTCTAGCGCGTGCATGTCACTGCCTGGTTCGACGACTACGCTCAGAGCTTCGAAGCCGTCCGGGCCCACGCACAACCCTGGACGCACGACCAGGAGGGGACCGCCTCGCATGGGCAGGACCGAGTACTACAACGACCCCAACGCCCCTATGGCCAACACCCTCATCCCCGCCAGCAACCTGCTCGTCGTCGACGACTCCGGCGCCGTCCTGCTGCAGCGCCGTCGCGACACCGGCCAATGGGCCCTGCCTGGCGGTGCCCAGGACATCGGCGAGACCGCCGCAGGGTGCGCGGTGCGCGAGTGCCTGGAGGAGACCGGCATCCAAGCCGAGATCACCGGCTTCCTCGGCGTCTACACCAATCCGAACCACATCGTCGCCTACACCGACGGCGAGATCCGCCAGCAGTACGAGAACACTTACATCGGCCGCCCGATCGGCGGCGAGCCCACCATCAACAATGAGGCCGACGGTGTCCGCTGGATCCAGCCCGCCGATCTCAACGAGTACGACATCCATCCAAGCATGCGCCAGCAGATCGGCGACTACCTCGCGGGTACCTATCCCCACCTCGGCTGAACCACCACTCGTCAGCTGTCGGCCAGCTCGATGCCGACCCGCTCCCGGGATCCGATGACAGCCGACGAGGAACGGGCCGCTGAGCGCGTAGCAGGCACACTCGACACTTGGCGGAGGCACAGCGCCGGTCCTGAGGAAGGACGGCTGGACGTACATACCTGAGCCGCTGGCGGCCGTGCAATGGCGAGGAGCTAAGTGAGTTCTCTTCCTTGCCGTATCTCCCAGGGGCCGGTCGGCACGAAGTGCACATCGTCGAAGTAGTGGAGCCAGGCAGCGATCGTCTCGACTGCTCGTTGTGCCTGCTCGCTCGTGAGGTCTCCTGCGGCCAGGAGGGCACACTGAGCGTCAGCGAGGTTCATCCGTCCTGCCGCCGTCAGCGCACGAAGTTCGGGCATGGCGTGGAGCCTGGCGAGGACTTCGGCGCCGAAGGTCTGCTCGTCGAGGCCGGGGCCGATGTCGAGGTGCGCAAGATCGCGGAGCACGCCGACCAGGACGTCACTGCCGATGTGGCGGTGGCGCCCGTTGTAAACCCGGTAGAGCCGTTCAGGGTTGCGGGTCTCCGGCAGCCACCGCGTCGGCTGCTCGTCCAGGCCCGGCACCACCACGCGAGGACAGTCCTCGTCGTCCCGCATGAGGGCCGCCTGCTCGCGCATCTGCTCGGCCAGCTCGACCGTGCCCGGCACCGAGCTGGCGTCGAGCTCAGCCAGTACGCGCTGGACCTCCGGGTGCGTGGTGCTGACCTCGACGAGGATCTCGACGTTCGCCGCCGGCACGCGGCCGGTGGCCTTGCCAGTGAGGTTGGCGGACCCTACGAGGCACCGGTCGTCAGCCGCGAACAGCTTCGCGTGGAGGTTGTGGCACAGCCGCACGGTTGCGCGTCCGTCCCGCTGCGCCAGTTCGGCGATCTCGGGGTCGGACACGCCGGCGGCGATCTCAGGCACGGACCAGCGGGTGATGCAGGTGATCTCCTCGACCGTCGTCGGCACGGCGGCGAGCGCCGCCTGGAAGACCTCCTTCTTGATGAAGGGGGCGACCAGGACGACGCGGCCGGTGGCGGTGGCGAGGAGCTGCTCGATCTGGCGCCAGACGTGATCGGCCGTCACTCGTCGTCCTCGTCGTCGGCATCGCTGGCGCCAAGGAACTCGCTGGCGAGGCGGCCCCAGTCCTGTCGCATCCGCTTCGCGCGCTCGCGGGGCTTTTCGGGCTGCTCGTCCTCGAACCGTGCCCAGGAAATCAGGATGAGCTTGAAGGCGTTGGCGGCTGAGGTCAGGCGTGCGGCGAGTTCCTCGCGGCTCGCGCCATCGATGTCCCCGTCGAGGACGGAGATCAGGTCGCTGTAGACCGGGTGGTCCATGTTGAGAGCGACCTGGAGCATGCCGGGGATGTACTCGACGTTGAAGAAGGCCGGCGAGTCGGGGTTGCGGCTGGTGAGCAGGCGGACGTGCTTGCCCTGCGACGTTGTCTCTTCGATGATGCGCTGGGCGTCGGCCGGGCTGTAGCGGTGTGTCTGGACCAGGCTCTCGTACTGGATCTGCTGACTGACCTCTTCGGGGGTCTCCTCGGCGAGCTGGTCGGTCAGGCTCGGCCGGGTCTCAGTGCGCCGGCGCTGGACGGCCACCTCGGCCTGGACCTCGACGGTCTCGTGCCGCTTGCGGCTGGAGCGGGTGCCCTCGGTCTGGTGAGCGAGCTCGGTGCGCAGGCGGCCAAGGAGCTTCTCGCGGATGTGGTAGACGATCTCGATCAGCGGTAGACGCCGGTCGCCCTCGTCACGCAGTTCCTCCCGGTACTCCTCCCAGGACAGTCCTGCCGCTTCCTCACGCCAGTTGAAGTGGGCGAGGCTGGAGAAGACGTTCGCGGCCTGCTTGTTGTTGGTGACGCCGAAGACCTCGTCGAGGGCCGGGGGGAAGTCGATCTCGACGCCCCACCACCGCTCGACCGGGTCATAGGAGTTAATCCAGCCGGTGTCGAGGTCGAGTTCGCGGTCCGCCCGGATCAGGGAGATGCCGATGTTCTTCGCGGCGTGCTTGCCCCAGGGGGTGTCACCGGGCTTGAGACTCGGTGCCACGTTTGCCGGCCAGGGCTCACCCTGGATGTCGGTGCGGCGGGCGGCGTCGACGGCGATGGAGGAGCGCACCAGGACCGGGTAGTCCTCGCCGTCGGCTGCACGGATCATGAACCTCTCCACGCCGACCTCGCCAGTGTTGCCGGCGCCGTAAGCGCGGAACATCGGCTTCTTGTCGAACGGTGCCGGGGTGGAGCTCGGGCTCATCAGGTAGAGCGGGTCGTTGGGGCGGGTGTCACCGGCGCCCGGGAGCTGCGCCCAGCCGCGCACGGGGATGAGCTTGATCCGCTTGCCCTTGGCGATGAGTCGGCGGTAGATCCGTCCGATCAGGTTCTCGGTGTTGGTGATGGTGGTTTGCGCGCCGCGCCACTGCACGCGTTCGAGTTCGGTCCACTGCACGAGGGTGCCGGAGCGGCCGAGGCCCTCAGACAGGTCCTGCCACTCGCCGGGCACCGCGTCAAGCTTGGGCTCCGGGACCTCTTCGAGGCCTGCGGCGATCTCGTTGAGGTCGAGGTAGGTGTGTAGGGCGTTCTCGGGCCCGTTGGTCCAGGACCAGACGTCCACGCGGTCGCACTGCGAGATGCTGGAGTTCGGCAGGCCGACGCCGAACCGGCCGATGCCCTTGCGCTGCTGCCGGGTGCCGGCGCCGAAGCGCAGGGACTGGCGGAGCGTCTCGGAGTCCATTCCGTGTCCGTTGTCGAGGACGGCGATCTTCTCAACGCGGTACCGGGCGCGGTGCCCGGTGTGCTCTGTGCCCTCGACGACGAACAGTTCGACGAGGTCGGCCTCGGCTTCGAGGCCGTTGTCGATGAGTTCGGCGATGGCGTGCGCGGTGGACTTGTAGCCGCTGTCCTGCAGCGCCTTGACCGTCAGGTCGGATGTGACGATCGAATACTTGGATGTCATCGGGCGCTCCACACGTCCTCCCAGTTGGTGAATGCTTCCGCTACGTCGCCGAAGCCCGGGAGTTCGGGGTCGATGACGGTGACGATGTCACAGGTCGGGGTTCCGCCGGCCTTCGGGCCGCGGATGACCCGTCCGACCATCTGGCTGTAGAGGACCAGTGATCGGGTCGGGCGGGCGATGACGGCCGCGCTCGCGGACGGCGCGTCGAATCCGGTGGTCAGGACGCCGTAGTTCGACAGGACCATCGGCCTGCTGCTCGTGCCCTTGAAGCGGGCGATGGCCCGGTCGCGGTGGCGCGGAGGGGACTCGGCCGTCACCTCGTCCGCATCGAGACCGAGGGCGGACAGGATCGCCACGAGCAGACGGCTGTGTTCGACGGACGCGGCGAAGAGCAGGATCCGCTGGTGGTCTCGGCTGAGGTCGAGGACAGTACGGACGACCTGCAGGTTCCACTGCACGTTGCCGGCTAGTCTGGCCATGAGGGTGTCGGGGATGTCGAAGGAGGCTGCGAGGGCCTGCTTGTCTCGGCTGCTGAGGGTGGTACCGGACTCCGCGGCGACGGTGCGGAAGGTCGGGCGGGCAAGGTAGCCCTGCTCGATGAGGGCGGTGACGGGGTTGTCGTAACTGTCGATCTCCAGCATCACCTTCTGACGAGCGAAGAAGTCGGCGAGCTTCTCGTCCTCGGTGAGGTCGGCCCATGTCCGGCCCGGGGTTGCGGTGAGGCCGAGCAGGCTGGAGTCGCTGCGCAGCGTGAGTGCGTCGACGGTGCGGCGGTAGGTCGGCGCAATGGCCTGGTGGGCTTCGTCGAAGGTGGTGAGCGTGGTACGGATCCCGAGCTGGTCGAGGAACGTCGGGTCGGTGCTCGCGGCGGCGCTGGCCTTGTCGAGGCCGAGCACGATGATGCCGTCGTCGATGCCGTCGAGGTCGGTCGGCGCGTCCCCCCACATGCGCACGATCGATATCTCGCGGTTGCCCAGGGTGCTCCATGCCTTCTCGGCTTCGACGGCGGCTTGCTCGAGCAGCTCGCGGCCCCTGGCGAGCCAGACCACGACAGTCGGTTCGTGCCGGCGCAGGTGGTCGCAGATGATGTTCATCCCGGTGCGGGTCTTCCCGACGCCGGTGGGTAGGTGCAGGACGACTCGTCGTTCGCCGGAGTACAGAAGCCGCTGCACTCGGCCGGCTGCCAGTCGCTGGTGGGGGAAGAGCCCGTACTGTGGGGTGCTGATGTTGCGGAACGCGGCAGGGGTCTCGGGCGCCCGGTCGACGATGAGGCCGAGGAAGCCGAGCAGGGTGCGGCGCTGCTCCTGCGACCAGGGCAGGGACGCAAGGCAATCGCTCGCAGATGGTCCGCCGAATCCGAGCCGCTCGGCGAGCTCGACACGCTTGCCGTCCGGGACCAGCTCCAGGAATCGCGACCGCTCGACTGGATCGTTGATGATCCGCTCGGGGGAGATCGCGGAAGCCGCGACCTTGCGCAGCGCCGTCTCTGTGTCCTGATCGCGGTACAGGAGGTCGAGCAGGTCGCAGGCGCTGTCGCCGAGGAGGCTGCGGACGTAGGTCACCGGCGCGGAGTTCAGGACGGACTCGAATGCGATTCCTGGTGATCTGATCACGGCGTGGCCCAGCCGAGGCGCATCCTGCCGACGTGGTCCACGCTTCGTGCCCCCTCAATCACGCTCGCGCGCGCATGCTCACTGGCGGGCGTGAGGTCCACCTCACACCACCGTTTGCGATCAAACCCTAGCCCTCCGCACCGACATCGGGTGCGCGGGCCCGGCAGTCTGGCCACCCGGAGGCGATCACGGGGCCTACTCTCTCAGAACTTCCCTGCTGGGGATGGGTTTTCCGACCTATGGCAGTGACAGTAAGCTTCGGGAACGCTTGTTCGAGGGCGGGACGCCAACGCCGTGCCGGAGCCGCGGAGCCACGCACCTCCACCCCGGCCGTCACTCGCTCCGGCTAGTATCACGGGGTACTACTGGTGGACGCTCTCGACCGTGAGCCGGAACTCCACCAGTTCGTCGAGCAGAGCAGAGCGAATGGGGTGGAGCGTGACATTTCAGTCACCGGACGCGGATCTGGCCTACCTCGACTACAACGCCACGGCGCCCGCCCGCCCCGAAGCTTTGCAGGCCGCTCTCGCCGCAATGAGTACTGTGGGTAATGCATCGAGCACGCATCGATCTGGCCGCGGCGCTGCTGACCGCGTAGATCTGGCGCGCCGTCAGGTTGCTGACCTCCTGAACTGCTCTCACGGGGAGATCATCTTCACGTCCGGTGCGACGGAAGCGAACAACCTTGCTCTGCGTGCGGCGTTCACGGCCGGCGGGCGGCTGGTGACGAGCGCAGCAGAGCATCCGGCCGTCCTAGAGGTGGCGAAAGCGATCACAACGGAGCGGCCCGAAGCTCTGGTGGTACTTCCCGTGGACGCCGACGGCCTGGTGGACCTGAACGCCCTCCATGCCGCTCTGGCGACCGGGAACGTCGGCATTGTGTCGCTGATGGCCGCAAACAACGAGACCGGGGTGCTCATGGACCTCGTGCCGATCGTCAAGGCCGCACACGAGGCCGGCGCCTTGGTCCACACCGACGCGACACAGCTGGTCGGCCGCCTGCCGATCGACCTCGAAGAGACGGACGTCGACTTGTTGTCGTTGTCCGCCCACAAGTTTGGCGGCCCCCAAGGAGTCGGGGCATTGTTCGTCCGCCGCGGTGCCGCTCTCCCTTACCGCCCGCTGCTGTTCGGCGGCGGACAGGAACGTGGTTGGCGGGCTGGCACGCTGAATGTGGCGGGCATCGCTGGCGCGGGGGCCGCGGCGGCCGCCGCCCGCCTCGGAATGGCCACCGAAGTGCCCCGGATCACGCAGTTGCGTGACTCGCTCGAGAAGGCACTCGTTGAACAGATCGGCGACTGCCGCGTCAATGGAGCGGTAGACCAGCGCCTGCCTGGCGTGACCAGCATCACCTTCCGCCGGGCCCCGGCGGACGCAGTCCTAGCTTCGATGCCGGACGTGGCGGCCTCGGAGGGGAGCGCGTGTTCGTCGGGTGCGCCTACTCCGAGCCACGTGCTCCTGGCTATGGGGCGCAGCCGGGAAGAGGCGGACTGCACTGTCCGGTTCTCCCTGGGGTACGCCACGACCGCCAAGGACGTCGACCAGGCCGTCGCCTCGACGGTTCGTGCCGTCCACCACGTGCGCGGCACCCTCGCATCCGCGTCATAGCCACGCCAGCTCTGCTAGACCAACTGAACCTGAACGGACACGGAGAACGCCTCGCATGTCAGACAGCCGGCTCGCGGAAGCCGCCCACTTTTCCTTTGCGCGCCACGAGACCTTCGCGCCGCGCTTCGGGTGGCTCCATAAGGCATACATGCAGGTGAAGCAGAACCCAGAGACGTTCCTCGCCGAGGACGCCCCGGTTCTCCTCGGTGTCGGCAAGAACATGGCCTACTCGATGCGCTATTGGTCCAGGGCGTTCAAGCTGACCCGCGAGTTCTACGGCGACGATGCCAACTCCCGGGCGATGCTGTCCTACCCCACGTGGGAGGCTCGCTGGTTGCTCGACGAGGATGGCGCCGACCCCTATCTCGAAGAACAGGGCAGTCTGTGGCTGCTGCACTGGTGGCTGCTGTGCTCGCGGCCCGGTGCCAAGAGCTGGGCACCGTCGTGGTACGTCGCCTTCCAGCTCGCCCCGTTCGCCCGCTTCACCTCGGCCGACCTGACACAGCTGATCGTGCGCCACGTCAACCTCTCTTACGATGAGGCTCCAGTGGGGTCGTCCGTCGCCAAGGACGTCGACTGCATCACCAAGATGTACGTCCCCGCCAAGCGCGCGAAGGGCGGCGCGCCTGGCGCGTTCGAGGACCTGATGGCTTGCCCGTTCCGCGAACTCGGCCTGATGGAGGCCGTAGACCGCCCCACCTCCGGCCGCGCGGAGTGGGAGTTCACCACCGGCACGCGCATCACGTTGCCCGACCGGATCGTGGCCTATGCGTGCCTCGACTACGCGGCAAGCACCGCGCCCGGTGCCGGCTCCATCTCCCTAGCGCGTCTCGCCAACGAGAACGGTGCTCCCGGCCGCGCCTTCCGCATAAGGGAGCCCGACATCGCCGCGGCCCTGGAGCGGGTGGCCGCGACTACCCCGGGCCTGCAGGTCATCGAAGCCGTGGGCCAACGCAGCCTCGTCTTCGCCTCCGACCCCTTCGAGCTCGCCTGGGACGTTCTCGACGCCCAGTACGACAACGTCCGCAAGCGGCCAGGTTTCCCGACCCGCGAGGAGTGGACCCGCGCGTACCCGAAGCTCGCCGCCGCCGAAGCGCGAGAGCTGCGGCAGGACGCTACCGAGCAGCAGCTCCCCCTGAACGGAGATGACGAGTGACCACCGCGACCCAGCGGCCCAAGACCGCCCGCAAGACCGCCGGTGGCCCCGAGTTCCCCGCCGGCGTCGAGCTCATCGGCTCCCGCATGCGCTCCACCAACCTGGAACGGGACGTCCTCGACGAGCTCCACTCTCCGTACGTCGGCGCCCGGTCCCTCGATGTGCTCGACCGCCTCGCCAACGCGCTCGGTGACCTGCGCCGCACTCGCTCCTGGTCATTTACCGGTCCCTACGGCTCGGGCAAGTCCACGCTTGCCAACCTGATTGACGCTCTCCTCGGTCACGACGAGGCGCGACGCACCGAGGCACAGGAGGTGCTGGCCGGCACCAGCAGCGGCCTCGCCCAGCGGCTGTCGACGGCACGTGAGCAGCTGGCACCTGCGGGCTTCCTCGCTGCCGTGACGACGGCGCGTCGCGAACCGCTCGTTGCCACCCTCGCCCGGGCCCTACACACCGCGGCCCAGCGCCGCTGGCCAAGCCGTACCCCGAAGGCCGTCTCCGCTGCGCTGGCACGCTGCGCGGACCCGTTGACCGTGCAGCCCCAAGACATTGTCGAGGCCGTCACCACCCTCTGCGCGCAGCAGCCCCTACTGCTGATCGTCGACGAGTTCGGCAAGACCCTCGAACACCTCGCCGGGAACAGCCAGTTCGCCACCGCCAAGGAGGACCTGTTCCTCCTCCAGGAGCTCGCCGAGAAGAGCGCCGGCGCCAAGGGCCTGCCGTTGTTCATGGTGACGCTGCAGCACCTGTCGTTCACCGACTACGCCGCGCAGTCCAGCGAGCTGCAGACCCGCGAGTGGGCGAAGATCCAGGGACGCTTCGAGAGCGTCACATTCATCCCCCACCTCGGCGATTCGGTGCAGCTGATGCGCCGCCGCCTCGATCAGTCCGGCGTCGCCGAGGCTGGCCAGAAGCTGATCTCCACCTACGCGCAGGCCGCGGAGGAGGCATGGCGCGAGCATGGCCTGAACGACGTCGTTGTCCTCGAGGCGCAGGACTTCACCGACCTGTACCCACTGCACCCTCTCACTGCGGTCGCAGCCCCGTTCCTCGCGTCGCAGATCGGCCAGCACGACCGCAGCCTGTCCGGGTTCCTCAACAACGACGAGCCGCATACGGTCCGCCGATCGCTCGACTCGTTCTCCACCGACAAGCCGCGCTACGCCAGTACGGTCAAGCTCCCCCAGCTGTACGACTTCTTCCTCGACTCTGGCCGGACCTCGCTACTCGCGTCGAGCAACGCGAGCCGCTGGATCGAGATCGAGTCGCGCATCACCCAGGCCAACGGCCTGTCAACCGCCGACCAGAACCTCCTGCGCACAGTCGGCATGCTGAACCTGATCGACGAGGACGGTGCCCTTCGGGCTACCGCCGCCATGATCTACTTCGCTCTGCACGAACCGACCGAGCCCGCCACCGCGAAGGAGTTCGCGGTTCTCGAAGAGCAGCTCCAGGACCTCGTGGACCGCGGCTTCCTCGTCCACCGGCTCTTCAACGGCGAATACCGGCTGTGGCGCGGCACCGACGTGGACATCGACGCGCGCCTGCGCGAGGCCCACGGCCACCTCGACGAGACCACCGTCATCCAGAGGCTCGGCGACTACCTGCCGCTGGCCGTCGCGGCTGGCAGGCACAGCCAGGTCACGGGCATGCTCCGCGCCCTGTTCGTCCAGGTCACCAGCGCCCAGTCCAAGGTCGTCACCGGGCCGGACGAACTCGCCGACCACGCCGACGGCCTCCTGGTCTTCCACCTCGGAAGCATCGAAGACCGGCCTGTCGTCGAGTCCACCCTGCCGGTGGTCCTCGGCGTCACCGAAGAGCCGGGCCTCGTCCTGCGGGCCGCGTACAACCTTGTCGCGCTGGAGGAGCTGCAGCTCGACAAGACCCTCGACGCGGTCGCCCGGCGGGAGCTCAGCGAGCGGACGTCCGTCGCCAAGCGTGAGCTGCTCGAGCTGCTCGCCGCCGCGTTCTTCCCGCCCACCCCGCGCGCGACCTGGCGGCTGTGGCGCTCCGGGATCGCCGCCGACTCCGAAGCAGGCGAGGTGATCGAGGGCCGCAGCCTCAGCGGTCTCGCCTCCATCGCCTGCGACAGGGTGTTCCCCGCAACGCCGCACATCCGCAACGAGATGCTCGGCCGACACGAGTTGACCAGCCAGGGCGCCAAGGCCCGCCGCGAGCTGCTGACCGCCATGCTGCTCAAGTCCGGTGAACGCTACCTGGGCATCCAGATGTACCCGGCCGAGCGAGCCATGTACAGCGGCGCACTGGCCTACATGGGCCTCCATCGGGAGAACACCGGTGTAAGCGACGACACGTCAACGTCCCTGCTGCCCTATGGCTTTTCCCGCCCGGGCCCGGCCAACCAGCATGCCCTCCCGGTATGGGAAGCCCTGGAGGATGCGCTGTCGCAGGCGCACGAGCGCACTAGCCTCGAGCAGGTCATCCGGGTCCTCATGGTGCCGCCGTATGGCGTGAAGGCTGGCATCGTGCCGCTGCTCGTGGTGACCGCCCTGATCGTGCGCAGCCAGGACGTCGCCCTGTTCGAGGACGGTTCCTACCTTCCTCGGCTGACGCCCGACGTTGTCGAGCGCATGGTGAAGGCCCCCGGCCGATTCTCCGTGAAGGCCACGCCCGTCGGCGATGGCCTGCGCAACAGCGTGGTGAAGAGCCTGTCCTTGGCCCTGAAGGTGGAGCCGCCACGTTCCCAGGCGTTGCGCAACCCGGCCTTGCTGGCAGTGACCCGCGCGCTGATGGAGCGGGTCATGGTACTCACCCCCTATGCGCGGCGCACCCAGCACATCAGCAAGGACGCCATCACCGTCCGCTCCGCCCTGTTCACCGCGCAGGACCCGGACGAGCTGCTCTTCCATGCCTTGCCTAAGGCGCTCGGCTTGGATCCGATCACCCCCGAGCAGCGTAAGAGCACGGCCGGAAACAAGGGCTACGCTGAGCGTCTGGCCGCCGCGGCCGACGAGATCTCCGGTGCCGACCGCATCCTGCGCGCCCAGGTGGTCGAAACGATCGCCCGCGAGTTCCGTCTGCCGACCGCGCTGCCCGAGCTGCGCCGCGCCCTGGCTACTAGGTTGAAGGGCTTCGCCGGCGTCACGCTCAGCCTGGAGCTGCGCGGCTTCGTCGCCATAGCTCTCAACGAGCGCCTGCCGGACGATGACTGGCTCGACCCGATGATCGTCCGCCTGTCCCATGCCGCCCTCGGCGACTGGTCGGACAACGACGTCAAGGTCTTCCCCCGCAAGGTAAGGGAGATGGCCAGCGCGCTCGACCGCGTGAGTCACCTCTACAAGAACCATGAGCCGACAGATCTCCTCGAGGAGGAGATCGAAGCGCGGCTGCTCACCCTGACTGACAAGGATGGCGCGGAACAGCGCACCCTGATCTACCTGCCCAAGCAGGCCCAGCAGGAGGCCGAGAGCCTCGCTGTCAGCGTGCTTCAGCAGGCTGAGAAGGTGCTCGGCCCCGACGGCGCTCGAATCCTCCTCGCCGCCCTGGCCCAGCGTGTCACCGACCCCGCTACCACCGCACTTGAGAGGACGGAGTGACCATGACCGACACCACCGCTTCCGGGAAGAAGGTCCGGCACGTCCTGGGCCTGTCCGGCGGCAAGGACTCGTCCGCCCTCGCCATCTACATGCGCGACCGCGTGCCGGAGATGGAGTACTTCTTCTGCGACACCGGCGCCGAGCTGCCCGAGACGTACGAGTACCTCAACAAACTCGAAGCCGCCGTCGGCAAGCCCATCGTTCGTCTGAACACCGACCGCGACTTCGACCACTGGCTCGAGGTCTACCAGGGCACACTGCCCAGCCCCCAGATGCGCTGGTGCACCAAGAACCTCAAGATCAAGCCGCTTGAAGAGTGGGTTGGCGACGATGAGGTGATCTCCTACGTCGCTATCCGTGCCGACGAGAACCGCCTCGGCTACGTCAGCACCAAGCCCAACATCACCGCGGTCTTTCCCTTCCGTGAGGACGGCATCGACCGCGACGGCGTCAACCGCATCCTCGACGAGGCTGGCACCGGCCTGCCCGCGTACTACGAGTGGCGCACCCGTTCCGGATGCTACTTCTGCTTCTTCCAGCGGAAGCACGAGTGGGTCGGCCTCAAGGACCGCCACCCCGAGCTCTTCGACAGGGCTGTCGCCTACGAGGAGAAGGTCCGCCACCAGAGCACCGCCATGCAGGGCCGCGACTACACCTGGTCGCAGGGCGAATCCCTGCACGAGCTGATAGAACGTCGCGAGGAGATTCAGGCCAAGCACGAGGCCAACCTCGCCCGCGCCGCCAAGCGGATCAAGCCCAACCGGCCGCTGCTTGAAGTCCTCTCCGACGCCCTCGACGCCGACGATGACGAGGCCGGCTGCTCCGTCTGCCACCTCTAAACCAGACACAACACCCAATGAGGCCCTGTTGGTGACAAACCGTCACCAACAGGGCCTCATTTGCTGCTCCGACCCCAACTGTCAGCGCTCCATGTAAGGATGTGTGCGCTCTTCACACACCGTCACCCAGTCGGAGCACATGACGAATGGCGATACCAGATACCATCGCGCGAGCGGTCAACCGCCACCGCCTGGACGCCAGTCCTGCTCTCGAGATACAGCTCGGCATCGCCCCGATGCTGGACGTCCCCGCCCATCAAGTCCTCCAGCACGACCTGAAACGACTCGCCTCCCCATGGGAGCGGCTCAAAGCGACCGAGGGGATCGTCGACGCAATACCCGACGAGCCGGGCCTCTACATGTTCGTCTGGTCCCCATCGATCAAGCTAGCCATGGCGGACCAGACTGCGGGCAGCTTCCATCAAGTCCTCTACATCGGGCACGCAGGCGGCGCCGGCCAAATGGGCAACACGCTCAGGAACAGGTACCGGGACTACCGGAAGCACCTGCGCGGCAACCCCGAGAACCTCTGGACCCGGGAGCCCCCAACCAACCGGGACGACCGCCTCACCCACTATCTCGCTCTGCGCCCCCTGGAGTACTGGTTCGCGACCGTCGATGATCGATCGATGATCAAGAATCTGGAGGAGCGCCTGCTTCACCTGTACAACCCGCCCATCAACATCCAGGGCGGCCCCACCCTGCGCGGCCGGATCAGCTCGGTAGCCAAGCCGGCACTCCGCTCCTAGCTCGAACTCTTCCTGACACAGAGGTACCTCATGCCGTCCAAGACGTTCGTCCCCGCCTTCGAGGCCAAGGTGGGCAACTGGACCTACTACTCCTGCCTGATGAGCTACGCCCAGGTAGCGCGCGAGATCAACTTCGCACACGAGCTCGGCGGCAACCGGGATCTCGGCACCATGATCCAGCGCGGCGTCGGTGACCGCACGGAGAAGATCACCGAGTACCTGCTCACCAACGAGAACCGCTTCCTCGGAGCGCTCATCATCGCTGTGTGGGGCGGAGATCCCAAGTACCACTCCGTCTCGATGGATGCGGATGACCAGGCTGTCCTCCAGGGGCTGGACCGAAACTTCGGTGTCCTCACCTTCGACGGAACTCAGCAATTCTTCGCTCTCGACGGCCAGCACCGGCTCAAGGCGATCAAGGAAGCCATCAAGCAGAATCCCGAGCTCGGTCGTGAGGACATCAACGTCATCGTGGTGCCCCACTTTGACACGGAGGAGGGACGACAGCGCACCCGGCGGCTCTTCACCAACATCAACCGGAACGCCAAGAGCACCAACCTGCAGGAAAACATCGCTCTCGACGAGGACGACAGCTTTGCCATCCTCACCCGACGGCTGCTCGACGAAGACGACTTCCTGAAGCGGGAGAAGGTTGTCCTGGTGTTCAGCAAAGTCGGCCAGGATGGGGAACTCGTACTGGCTCAGCGCTCGATCAACGCGTCAAGTCCGGCATGGAGCACGATCGGTGTGCTCTATGACGTCGCTAAGGAGATCGGCTACGACCTCCCCTGTGCCGGCGACCAGTCCAACCAACGAGCAACTGACGACCTTCTCGACCAGAGCTTCGAGCTCCTCACCGTTCGTCTCCGGGAGCTCCTCGACGCGTGTGGAAATCTGCGCCAGCGCTACCTCGCGTCTGTGTCGCCGAAAGACTTGCGGGCACCCAAGGGCCGGGACGGTGCGGGCCACCCGTTCATGCGGCCGGCGATCCAGGTCCAGGTGGCGAGGGTCGTGCGGCACATCCTGGAGCAAGGATCGCTGGAGTGGCCGGAGGTGACAAAGCGCCTGTCGGCGCTGGACTGGAAGATGACCTCGGCACCGTTCTCCTCCATGTGGATCGAGACGCCCGAGGGAACGAAGACCAAGGGCAAGATGGCCAGCGGCAATAGCCAGCTTCTGTATGACCTCCTGCAGGTGCACCTCGCGCCGCGCTCCAAGGCCCAGATCAGCAGGGCACTGCGCGCCTACGCTGACGTGATGAAGACCAAGTATCCCGTGCAGGCTGAGGAGCTGTTCGCTCTTCTCCCGGTCGATGCCGACTGAGTGAGGCGCACTTCCGGGCGCACAACTGCCCCGAGTTCCCACCGTTTCCTGCGCACCTCGTCGGTGTGCAGGAAACGGAGAGATCAAGGTCTCGCGCCCGCTGAACTGTCGACGGGCCGGCCCTGGCCCATTGGCACACCCGCGGGCTCCGACCTGCAGCCACTCGGGCGTTCCAACCCAGCAGCTCATTCCGTCAAATCACTGCCGCGGCTGTGCCCAGGGCAGGCCGTGCACCCGACTAGCACTCGATCCGATTCGAATCATTCGGGTGCCTTGTCGGTTGCATCGAACCCATCTGGAACCATGAGCGCGTATCCCCCTCCCGAGAGCTGGGCCACCACCTTGCGAACTTCCTGAACGACCGACAGGACTGGTGTGACGATCGCGCCCTCGGTCAGCTCTCGCTCGCATTTAGCCAGGAGAACTGGCCAAAGCAGCTCAGCAAGCTCAACCTTTGGATCACCGAGGCCCATCTTACCCAGCGACTCTTTAATATCCCGGTGGCACTTTCGCACTTCCTGGAGATGACCGCGTAGCTCTCCCTCCCAGCCATCCGGCACTGGGCCACCAATCTTGCGCTCTGCAATGGCCCTGACCGGCGGCACGAGCTCATCGTCTGTGAAGTTGGCGATCTCGTATTTGTCATTGCCCCAGACATGCACGCGCACTAGGAAGTCAAGGTCGCCTTGAGAGATATCGGCGCCTTGCCATTTGACTTCTTCACGAACGGCATCTTGCAGCTTTCTTCGCTCAACGGCACGCTGATCCGCGGTGGCCCACTTGTTCTCAGCATCCATCGCGACCACCAGCACTGTGGGTGTCGCGTCCAACAACCACCGGTCGTGCAGCCGCCGACCGACACGCGGGGCTACATTATATCTTGCGATCAGCTGAGGGTTAATCTTTGATCCTTTAGCCCGCTGAACGCGGACGTATTGGGGCTGGCTAAACCCAAATTCAGCAAGTAGGCGCGGCAGGTGATATAGCTCAGTTTCGCCTTCTACCAGCAGCAAGACTCTTGGGTGTGGAGAGAGACCGAAGGAGCCAAGGGCTCGTTCCAGCGATTCAGCTTCGTCATGTTGAGGAGTCAGCCGATCATGAAGGGGCAACCCGGACTGAACGCCGGAGATATTCGGCAATGGCTCCAACTTCCCAGCTTTAGCTAGAGCTTCATGCGACCGCAAGAAAATCTCCGCCGCAACGCGATACCACATACACTCGAGAGTGACCCCACGAATCTGCGACCACCCCCTATAACTTGCGTGTCGAAGCAGGGAAAGCCACTCTTTCATCGGGTCCTTAGCGCGCGCATGAGCCAAGAGTAGCTCTGCTTCTACCTGGAGGCGCCCGGCGGGGAATCCAGAAATCCTGAGGAGATCAGCTACATCGGACTCAAAGCGGAAGCGCCACAGGTCTTCGTCGGAAGTACCGGGTGCGGTATCGGCGATCCCTAGGATGCCGGGAAGATATCGAGGTGAAAGCGCCACCAAAGCCTGAGCACGCGATCTCCAGCGCAAAACCCTGGCTCGGAAATCATGCGACGCTCCAAGCTGGATGAATCTTCGCTCATTAAGAACATCGGCGAGGTCTAGGAGCTGCCAAGATGAATATGCAAAGCCGTTCCACCATCTGCGCGGCGCCTCCAGGTCAGCCGCGCGCCCATAAGGCCAGTTCGCTGAATATCCTTCATGGTGAGGGTCGCGCAGCCTCCCCTGGAGAGCTGCCTCGAGCACCCGACCCCTTGTATTCAATCCGATGACGTCAGCCGGAAGGTCGACCCGCCGGCCTTCCGATGGCGTGTCGCTGACCCGGTAGAGAGGAATCAGCAACCTCTTGCTATGAAGCTCCTGGAGCAGCGCCAGGTCAAGGCTGTAACCCCAATCTTTCGCTGCCGCTATCAACTCTCCAGTATCTAACAGGCGATCCTCTTGAGTGAAGGAGAAGGGAAGGGTTAGCAGAGCCAGCGATGTACCTGGTGCAGCTGCTCCTGGGGCCATAAAACAAGCCTAGCAACCTTGGCAGTTCTCGACCACATCAGCCCGAGCAGAGAAATCCAAGATAAGTCGACCGCCCCCTGCACGCTGCAGGCAGGGAACTGCAGCACGGGCGCTGATCCATGCGCGGGAAAGAGCGCGGGCAGAGCGGCGGCGCCAGGACAATCCTCGGGCTTGGCATGAGGTGTCCTGGGTCGGGGCCGGGCCGCGCGACGGCGGCCCGGCGCGCGCGTCACTTGGTAGCGGCGAGCTGGCGGTGGGCCAGGTCGGCGAGGCGGTCGGTGAGGGCCTTCGCGGCGCGAAGGTCGGCGGAGGAATGGCCGGTCCCGGTGGCGCAGCTGTCGAGGAACTGCGTGGCGATGGTGGTCAGGCGCCACATCGCAAGGGTGTCGTAGGCGGGGATCGTGCGGGTCCAGCCGCTTTCGGGGCCGATGCGGTGGTTGATGCCGGCGCGGTAGGCGAGCAGCAGGCGGTCGTCCGCCTCGTTGCCGGTGTAGTCGGCCGGGAGGCACTCGTCGCGGGTCAGCCACTCGCAGAAGGGGCCGGGCAGGACAAGGGTCCATCGGCGGCTGGAAACGGCGTGGTGGCGGGCCTGCTCGGCGTAGGCGGCGGCGTAGCCCATGTGTCGGTGCACGGCGTCCGGGTCGGTGTCGATCGCCTGGAGCGCCCAGTCGTAGCCTCGGGCGGCATGCTCGTGGTGGCGGCGGGCGGAGGGGCCCAGGGCCTCGTCGGCAGCGCTGCGGCGGTGCTTGTCGCGGGCAGTCCGCAGGTTCTCCGGGGTGGGCCGGTCGAGTTCCGGCGCGGCAGGGTTGGACATGGCGGCCTTCGGATCGGGGCTGGGAACGCCGTAGGGCGTGCCCGGCCGTGGGCTGGGGCCGGGCAGTCCGGCCAACGCCCCCAGCCTCCCCAGCCGATCAGGCCTCTGGAAACATCAACTCTTTAACGCACCATCAGACTTGACCGTCGAGATCTGACACAGTGAGCCCGGCAATGGCGCCCTCAACGCGGGCAGGCCATGCCGCCACCTAGGCAGGTTCAGGGATGGGCCGCGACGACCAGATCGGCCGGCGCGCCTTCGCAGCACCCGGTCGATCGCCGGGAGGTCGCCATCCCTTACGGCATTCCGGTAGGCGATGAGGAACATCCGGTCGAGGCGGGCGTCCTCCGGGCCCGCAGTTCCTCCACGTCGACCGCCAGGTCGGTCACGCGGTGGTCGAGGGCCTCAGCGATGTCCCGGCGTACCGCCCGGGCGAGTGTCGCGTCGTCGGGTGCCGGGCAGCCCCTGGCGTACAGCTCGTGTCCGCATCCGTAGGGGTATGCGATCCGGTCCGAGTTGATGGTGGAGTCGGCGGCGAGCTTGCGGCCCACGGCGGCCGGATCGACGCCGGCGAGCGGAGCTCAACAGCGTCGGTGCGGGCGCTGGGTGATGGCAGCACGCTGCGCCCGGGTGGGGCTGGCCATGGCGCGGGTCCCCCGAACAGTGCGCCCCCGCGCCACCACCCATGATCCCCTACATGCGACCTGGCGGCCGACGTGCGACCGCGCGCCTCCTGCGGCTTGTCGAGCGCCGGACCGGCTGCCAGAGGTACGCGCGGGAATACGCGCCGGGCCCCTGGCCCCGTGGCACTTCGCCTGGATGAAGGTTGCAATCGATGGTAAGTTTAGCCTCGATTTGCAGCTAAACTGGGAGTCGGTGTAGCGTGCAGCATGGAGGAGGTCCAGCGAATGAATGAATCGATCAAGCCCGGCGCCGACGTCACCAGGCAGCAGGTGCACAAGGCGTTCGGTGGCCGCCTCCAGGGCGGAATCTCTCCAACCAGGGACCACGGCGTCCTCCTCTTCCTCCCCGCACGCCCGCAGTCGAACGCCCCGACCGGCCTCGCACCGGACGGCACTCTTCACTTCCAAGGCGAGGGCCTCGAAGGCGACCAGCAGATAACTCAGGGCAACAAGGCCCTCCTCCACCACAAGGAGGACGGCCGAAGCGTCCACGTGTTCCAGGAGGTCGGCCGCGTACCGGGTGCCAAGACTTTCCTCTACCGGTACATCGGCCAGTTCGAGCTCGACGACACCCGGCCGTTCTTCCACCAGGATGAGGAGGACCGTCACGGGCTGTCGCGCCGCGTCATCATCTTCCGGCTACGCCCCCTCGACGGGACCGTTCCGTTCGCCGAGGCCTTCCTTCCACCTTCCGACCGCACCATCACGTGGTCCCGACCGGTCCGCCTGACCGAAGACGTGGCGGCATACTCGCCTGAGCGCATCCGCCCGTCAGTGCCGACCGTACGACGTGATACCGCAGCACAGGAGCGCGCACTTGTCGGAGCTTTCACTGCCCATCTGCACGAGCTCGGCCACACCACTGGCCGCCTCAACCTCCCTCTACCGGGCGGCACCAACCACGCTCTCGTCGACCTGTTCGACAACACCACCCAGACCATCTACGAGGCGAAGTCGTCCGCCTCACGCGCTTCCGTCCGCACCGCCATCGGCCACCTAATGGACTTCCGCTGGAGGCACGGCGGCTCCGCCGGCATGGGCATCATCCTGCCGTCGGCGCCCTACGAGGACATCCTCGACCTGTGCTCCAGCCTGGACATCGAGGTTGTCTGGCCCGACGCGACAACGGGCCGCTTCACCTCCAGCAAGAGCTGAGGCCGAGGGTCGCCACCCTCGGCCTCAGCACACAACCAGCCGCTCGCACGGTTTCTCACGCCTCTGCGAGTCGGCCGCTCACCGCCCATCTCACTGAACAGGAGCATCCCCAGTATGTCCGACCGCTCCCACATGCGGAAACCGCAGGCCAAGTGGCTCTAGCGGCATCTTGCGCACACGGCCGAGCCAACGCCGGCCCGGGTGCCCGGCAGCACCGTGTGCGCACAGGCATAGCCGGCTGCCAGCCGGACGAGCCGACACAACTCCGCCGCCTGAGCGGAGTCTTACAACCCTGGGGGTCTGACGTGCTTCACGTCGTCCATTCGCTCATCACCGACGAGAACGCCTGGAAGGTGTTCGGGCTCGCCCTGAGCCTCCTGCTGGACCTGGTGCGCCAGATCCTGGATCAGCGCAAGACCCGGCGCGGCCAGCCCGAGGCCGACGCCGAGCCGTCGACCACGGTGAGCGCGCCCGCTCCCCTATACCCGTCCCGCCGCGTCGGCGAACTGCACCGCGCCGCCGCCCGCCACCGCCGCAACACCCCGGCCGGAAAGTCCGCCGCCAAGGTGCGCGTCATCGCGCTGGCCGGGCGGACAGCCACCGCGAGCGGCCGGGTACCCAATCGCCGCCGGCAGGGCACCCGCCGGCCGTAGCAGCTGGCCCTTCGCTGAGCAGCCCGGCTCCGACGGGCTGCTCAGCCTGGTGCTGAGCCGCCGCGGCTGCGCCGTGTGTAGGACCAGCTCACCTCCCGGCCCGGCCGCCCCGGCCTCTTCCACCGCCTCCGCCTAATGCCCGTGCTGCGGGTACCGCCGGCTGTCCGTCAGCGAGTCGCGGTGGACGGCTCCGCCTACGGCGCGTTCTTCAACTACCGCCGTACACCCAGGCTGGCGCGTGCATCGTCGCCGGCGGGGTGGGCGGGACTGGGGGTGTGGCTGGACATGGCTTTCCTCGCTGCGGAGGCGGCGGCCGTCGTGGGGGCGGCCGGGGGGTGGGGGAGGGGGGTGGGGGTTGAAAAAAAACA
>NZ_JBHWBW010000004.1:8100-25166 GCF_042735675.1 Kitasatospora sp. NPDC059571 | reverse complement strand
GCCGGGGGGCGCGGGGGGGGGGCGGGGGCGCTCTGGGGGGGGCGGGGGGGGCGGGGGGCGCCGCCCCCGCGCGGCCCCGGGACGATCAGGCCGCGAGCAGCAGGCTCTTGGCGAGGTCCTTGAGGTCGTTCTTCTGGTCGTGCAGCAGGGCGGTCATGGACAGGTTGTTGCGGTGCTCCTGCTCGGTCAGGGCCTCGGGCACCTTGACGGTGCGGAAGTAGTCGTCGAACTCGATGACGGCCTGGAGGGCGGCCCAGCGGGTGCCCCGGATGTTGTCCTGGGTGTCGGCCTCCCGGAACAGGTGGTGCAGGCGGTCGCGGCGCTCCTGGTGGGCCGTGACCAGGTTCTTGCGGGCCCCCTCAGCCGGGGGCGTCCACAGCTGGGCGATGAGCTTGTCGAATTCCTGGTTGGTCATCGCGGTCTGGAAGAGCTGGGTGGCCTCAGCCTCGAAGGCGGCCGCGTACCGCTCGGTGAAGCCGAGGGCGCGGCGGGCCTCCTCCAGCTGGGACAGGGCGTCGGAGGTGTGGCGGATCTTCCAGGTGCGCTGTGCCTCGTTGACCGCGAGGTCCAGGGTGTTGGTGCACACCGCCCGGATGGGGGTCTCGACGGCAACGGCGGCGGAGCGGCCGTCGTGGCTGTTGGCGAACAGGGTGTACAGGTCGATGCGGTCGGCCGCGCCCTCCGGGTCGATGGTGATGCTCGGGGACATGGTGGACATGAAGACGACGCGGCCGCCGTCGAGGGCCCCGGCGGCCTCATAGGTGACGTGGCCGCCGCCGACCAGCTCGTCCAGGAACGCGAAGGCCTCGCGGTTCTGGATGGGGGTCCAGGTGTTGCCGACCAGGCCGCCGAGCCAGTCGCCCGTGTCGTCGCGGAAGGTGCCGAAGCGGTTGGGGATCTTCTTGCCGAGCTTGCCCTTGTGCATGGAGAGCAGCGGGCGCTTCTCGACCTGCCAGTCCAGCTTGGCAAGGTGCAGGACCTCCTCGCTGGTCTTGGCCTCCTCGGTCACCGTGCCGAGGCCGTGCCAGGCGGGCTGGCGGTGGGAGTAGAAGGCGGCCTCGCCGGTGGTGTTGTCGATGGCCCCGAGGTCGGCCCGGCCGGTGATGACGGCGCTGTCGCGCATGCGTGTCTCCTGTGTGATGTGGTCCGGGTTCGCGGCCCGGACTGGCAATCTTTCGGACTTCTGTCCGCTTTCTTGACTTAAGTCTAGATGCCGGGGCGCGCCCTTGGGCACACCCAACTTCGGCTCGTAGAAGGCATCCTGGAGAAGCCAGGGAAGACGGTGCGCTGGGGGACGCCGCAGAGCATCGGGCCCGCAACGGTTTGGCCTGACGGTGCGCCGGCTGACACACTCGGCGGGATCCTCGGGAACGCCGCCGGCGCCGCGCCCGGCCACTGAGCCGGCACTCCGCGCGCTTCACGCGGCGCGCTGCAGGAAGGGAGTCCGGCTGGTGGATGACGAGCCGCTGGAGTCGCGGATGCCTCGGCGGGACGCGTCCCGCCGTCCCGTACGCGCCTTGAAGGCGGTGCGGCTCGACGGCAGCGAGGGCGCTGCGCACGTCCGGCCGGAGGAACCGCGGCTGGTGATGCGGTGGGACGGTGTGCAGTGGCTGCCGGAGACGGTCGTCGCCGACTACGCGACGGCGCAGCGCCTGCTGCACGGGATCGACGGGAATAGCGTCGTCCGGCCCCTGCTGGCGCCGCACCTCGGGCGGGGCACCGGTCGCCACAAGAAGCCTCGGTATCGGTTGCCGGCCCGCCCCGGGGGCAGCGGGGGTACTACTTTAGCCAACCGTAGGACGCGTAGGTCCGTCAGCGGTCTTCGGCGTGACATCGGCGTCCCGACAAGACACCGCGAGCTACGGCGTCGGCATCAACGGCATCAGTCTTGCCGCGCGCAGGGTCGCGCGGTCGGGGCTGGTTGACCTCGACTACCTCGATGCCCTCCCTACGCAATGCTCCAACTCCCCTTCCAGCGAGGCGAATTGCCGCCGGCTGAGTCTGGGCAGGGACTGCGACCCCTTCAACTCCAAGCCGGCCAGTTCGCCATGCCGCCATGCCTGGCGCCATCCCTCCGCCGACCAAACGGTGAGCCGGAGGTCAGCCGCGATCACCCTGTTGCCGTCACCACGTTCGAACCGCTTGGCGACCTCCAGCCGCACCCGATCGCGACGGCGTTGCTCCTGGGCAGTGAACCCGCCCCCTTCGCGTATCGCACGCCGTTGAAATACCGCACGGATTACGGTGCGTCACCACCTACGACAAGACAAATTCAACCTGAGTGGTAACACTCTGCGAGCGCGCCTCGGCTGAGCACCCGCTGGCAAACGTGCAGCGACCCGTCCTCTGCGGCACCATGGACTGGAGGAAGTGGTGAGTGCCGGAGCACCCAGCAGGCGGTGGAGGCATGACCATTCAGCGTAGTACGGGTTGCTTGATCGTCGAAGCGACGGTCGGCGTCAATCCAGAGTGGGCCTCCGGGCCATTACCCGTGCACCTAATGTGGGCAGGGGATCAGGCCATCGCCCTCAGTCTCCAGGCAGCCGACCAGGCAACGCGGCTGACCTACTTCGAGGAGCGCGTAAGCGGTGCGCTCTACGGTCGGGATGGCCGCCCAGTCCGCTGGCACCGCCCGGTCTCCGCCACGCTGCGCGGCAGTGCAGTACTCGCGGTGGAAGTGCTGCGGAACTTAGCAGTACCGGGGACTGGCCTAGCAGTTGTGCACGTCGCGCTCGGACCAGATCCCGCCGCCGAACTGGCAGCCTGGACCGACCTGTCCACATCCGACCGCGGCGTGAAGAACAGGGAGTTCGTTAACGGGCTGTTGCCAGAAGGAATTCGGATCGCCGAATACACGCGTCGGACCTGGACCTTGGCGCACGTGACCTTCGAAACGACCCCACTGGCCCCTGTAATGCCCGGCCCATATCGTGAGTGGGGTCCGCGGGACCAGTGGCTCTGGCTGATGGCCTCAGCCACCCCGCTGAATTGTTTCCCGCCCGATCCTGAGGACCACGACGCGCTGTTCCGAGGAAGGATCAGGTTCTCCGCAGACTGGCAGGTCCTGGTGCTGAGGGATGGCGCAGCCTTCCTCGGAGTCTCGCCGGACTTGGGTACCGACTCCTTCCATGCCGCCGCAGCCACCCATGTCCATAGCATCTACCTGGACGTGTTTCTCCTCGGCATGCTGCACGGCGCTGCGCTCAATCGGCTGGCCAACGAGATCTCCGCTCTGCACACCACTCGACTCACACCGTCGGCCCTGGTTGCCATAGAGAGTAGGCTGATCAACACCCGGACCATGCTCGGAATGGAACACGTCACTGTCCACGGCAAGGGCAATGAGCTACTCGCCGCGTACCAACTCCAGCACCGGCACTCTGAGTTGCGCCGTCGCCTGGTGGAGGACCTTACAGACTCCGCACGGTTCGTCGACGCTCAGACCAACCGCAGTGTCAACGCCGCGCTTGGCCTAGTCACGGCGCTGGGACTGCCGTTCGCGCTCTCATACAGCGCTGCTGCGGTAGCTGGTGCCGGAAGCACCAACAGTCTGCTCTGGGCGACACTGATTGCCTTCGCCCTCGCCGCCGGACTGACTCTTCTGCCACCAGTCCGAGCGATGCTCGGCGCACTGCGAGGCTGGCGCAGGCACTCCGGGGACGACTTGGAGGACAAGGGGTAGAGCACGTGCTCGTTAGCCTGTACCGGGATGGACCGCTGCGGCAGCGGATCCTCAAGGGATACGTTGTCGCGGCTACGAATCCGTACGAGCGCATCCGGCCGATGGAAGGACAGCCCATAGTCTCGGGCGAGTTCGGGCAGGTGCTGGTGCGTTGTGACATCCGAAGACCGGGCGCAGTTTGGCTGGACTCAGGCCCTGTGTATTTGTACGCGCCGCAGGTCCGCGCCCGCGTCGCCGGCGCCCTGGCCCAGGCGACTGCCGCGCTGTCTGCAGAGGTGCGAAGTACTGGCGGCAACCTTCTCCCGGCTGCGTTTCTCGCCGACTCCACTGCGTCCCACTGTTGGCTCGTGGGCGACCTTCACGACGTCGAGGTGCTGGGCGATATTCAACGGGAGCTGTGCACCAACTTGTTTCGCCAGTATACGCCCGCGCTGATTGCGCTGGCTGGCCGGGCCGCATACGGTCCTCATTCCACAGAAACCGAGGGCTCGCGCCGACTGGCCGAGGCTACCGATCAGCTCGCCACCCACTACATCCATTCCTTTTCATCTCGCCACCTGGATCGAGTGAGGGAGAGCCTGCAGCGTGACGAAGGCATCGCACGCCTGGAGTTGATGGATGTCAATCCGTTCGGCGATCCGTTAGACAATTTCGATGGTGTCAGCCTAAGAATGCTCGACGCGCAGCAGCTGGTATCCAGCACCATGGCACACGCTCTGCTCGTACAGGCACTAGCAATGCGTGCCCGACGCATCGAGCGAGAAGGCCGACGGGTCGGTGCGATTCCTCAGCCACTCCTCGACCGAAATCGATCTCGGGCTATCGCACACGGCCTATCCGCCAGGTTCGAAGAAGATCAAACACCGGGTGGCACCTCGAGGCCTAAAGTCAAATTCTCGACCGCCGCAGATGCCTGCCTCAACCTCGTAAGTGATCTACTGCCGGAGTTCCGCTCCCTAGATGCAACATTTTGCGAATTGTCACCACTGGTTACCGGCCTTACGCTTCAGCAGAGAGACCCACTCACGGTCCGAAACGAGAACGACCTCGTCGCCCGCTGGAGCAGCGGCGTCCGCCTCACAGAGAGGGAACTGGCTTCCGCACTGACGGAACCCGACAGGCTGCTGGCCGACAGGATCGGGGCCTGCGCGCGGGAGTCGGCTCCTGGCGCGGCCTCGGTCGTGGAGTTGACTTGGTCGAGCAGACTGGCTGGTGAGGCGGATGCCGCTCCAGAACCACGGCGTCTCAGCAGCAGCGGCGAGCGCCCGGCCCGCCCCAAGTCCCGAGCTCAGGTACCGACCAGCGAGAAGGCTACCAAGGCGTTGTTGTCGGCACTGGATCGATTCTCGAACGGCGTCGAGGTGGCACCCTTGCTCCGCGAATACCTCGCTTCTGGTGGCTCCAGCGACCTCGACCGGCAACTTCGAAGACTGGATCGGGAGCGGGCCCGCGGCTACCGCAGGCAGCTACGTCCCCGGGGGCAGCAGGCCGTCAGTGCCGATGCCCTGCAAGAATCCTGGGCTAGCGGCCGGGCAGCGCAGGCGGTCAGACTTGCCCACCGCAATGGCTTGGCGCTGCTTGCCGTGGACCTTCCTGGCAGCGAACGCGTCGCCCTGGCCGAGTCGATACGCCGCCGGATACAGGACTGTCCCGACTCTCTCGCCCCTGTGGTGTTGTCCGTCGCGGGATACGCCACTGACCAAGGCCGCCGTGCCCGGACCGAATTGCTCTTGGTCCGCCGTACGGAGGAGGCCGCAGCATGACCACATCAATCCCAGTTCTGCTTGACGTACGCGGTTACCAGGAGGTGCCGACGGATGCCCAGGGCTACCGGGCTCTTTGGACGAAGTTGGAGCCCCGACTGACCCATGTCGACCCACATGAACGCCAGCCGCTACAACTCGGCTTCGGTGAACTCGGCACGGTTGCTGTACAGCTGCTAGATCCCGAAGCCAACCCTACCCACTTCGGCCCTGACACGGCCTTCGCCGTGCGCGGCATCCTCGAACCGGCCTATGTCCGGTACATATGTGGCACCTGCAAGCAGCACGGCGACTCTGCCTACGGGCCGTTCCTCTGCCATACCTGCAAGGACGAGAAGCGCAGTGAACGAATCTGCGACCGACACGTGGTGCTGCTGGACGGTGGCCTGCGAGCGCTTTGCCCTCGCCATGCCCCTGAATGTGAGTGCGGTCAGCCCGGCACGTATTGGTGCGATGGACCGGGCTGTCGGCGCCGGCGCGCCTGGTGCGATTCGCACCGCCGTCACCACCCCGGCGATGCGCGGACCTCATACTGCCCGAAGTGCTATGCCCAGAATTTCCCCGCCTGTTCGTCCAGAGGCTGCGTTCAGACCGGAATCCTCCGTTGCGAGCACGTTCCACCGCGGGACATGTGTCGCAATCGGGTCTGCGCCAGTCATGCGGCCCGCTGGCAGATCTACGGCCCGCACAAGCGCGGCCTGGTGCTATGTCCCGACCACATGCGGGGACTAGGTCAGCTTTCTCGCGAGGATCTGATATTTCAAATCGTGGCCAGCACCGCGCAGCGCAGCATTCATCGCCGACGCATGCCGGCGAGGTTACCCCGGTTGTCTGTGGTGCGACATATCTTCATCAACGTCCGCAACGAGGCCTTGGATGTTGCCGTCCTGGATGAGCTGTTTAGCGTTGTCCGCAGGCAGCTATCGGGAAGCCAACGGGACGTCGCGATGGCCAGTCTGATGGACGTCCACGCCGAGGTCCGGCAGCAAGATCTGGCTAGATTCACAGACGAACACGCTGAAGGTCGCCGTCACTTCGAGTCACTGCTAACCCTGCTCCGTGCGGATGGGCAAGCAGATCTAGCTTCCGGTATCGCGTTCTCAGACTACCGGCCGAAGGTAAATAAGCTCTTCGTTCGCGTGCCGCCCGATCTGGCCGGCCTATTTATCGGCCGACGTGGAGCGACCATCCGTAGTCTCAACCAACGGCTGGGCGTCACACTCGAACTGGAGAAGCGATGAGCATTCGACTCCGCACCGCTTCGGATACGCGACTGGTGACCGTGGCTGGCGACGGCCTCGTCGGAGACAACCGAATTGCCCTGAGCCCCGCCGACCTGCCGACCGAGAGCGCCGGACTATTGGTGCCCTCGGCAGTGGACCGGGAACAGGCTTGGGCCATCAGGTTGGTCCCACTGCCAGAGCTATCGCCGGGCATCGCCGTCTGCCACGAGGACTTTGCCCGCTCCGCCGGGCTGTCTGCCGACGCCACTGACTGGCTGCTCAGCGTGGAAAACGCGGAGACCGCAGATTCTGCAGTGCTCGAAGCCAGCACGGACCTCCCACTCGCTCAGTGCGTTAAGCAGCTTCTTGTCTCCACCGCGCTCGACGGGCAGGTCTTTCGGAGCACGGCAGGCAACCAGTCGGCGGCCTCCTGGTTGAACGTCAACGGCGTCCCGTACCGGGTACGCAGCGTCGCCGATTCTCAAGGGTCGCCGCTGACTGGTCTGGTGCGGATCGGCACCACTACCACTCTGCATCTGTTCGCCCCTGGGAGCCGGGCCGGTGTCGACGTGGTGATCCTTGCGGACTGCAGCGCCTCGATGTCCTGGGACGATGTGCTGGATACCGGCGATGTCAGCCGGACCGCCCGGCGCCGCAAGCCGTACCTCACCCGGATGGAAGCCCTAAAACGTGCTCTTCAACAGATGGCCGACTCCCGCTTGTCCATCGCGGGCCGCACCACCCGTCTCGCGCTAGTCCGGTTCACTACCCGCTCGTCCTGCATATATCCCCGGCATGGTGGGATGGCCGAGATCGGCACTGGCGACGAGGATGATGAGGTTCGAGAGTTTCGCGCGGCGATCGGCCTCCTCAAACACGAGGAGGCCGGAACCGATATTGGCCAGGCACTGCACTTCGCCTCTGAATTGCTGTATCGGTACGGCCTTCCGCAAAACGATCGACTAATCGTCCTAGTCAGCGACGGAGCCGATTGGTCCGAGAAAGACGAGAAGGCCACCGGCGAAATGCTCGCCGCAACTGCCGACCCGGTCTCCCTCATGGAGGAGCTAAATGACTCCCTAGGCATCCGACTGCACGCCATTGGCATCGGAGACGAGCAGACATTCGCCACATGGTGGCAGGAGAACCACGGCTCACAACCACCTCATGTGAGCATCGTCCCCAACCACCGCCTGTTGCGCCATCTGGTGGAAGTTGGTGGCGGCGACCCGACCCGGATTGGCGGAATGGAGATTCTCGAGGAGTACTTCGGCGAACTGGCCACCGGCATCTCGCGCGTTGCAGGTAGGCCACACGCCGGTCAACTCCCAAAACCACAACCGGAGATCGCAGCGGCAGTCGCGGCAGCCCAGACTGCCGATGCCGAACTCTCTGACCGTCGACGCCAACTCGCGGACAAGATACAGCAACTTTACGTCCGATGTATCGAGGTATCAAAAAAGCGAATCGGCCAGCCGATCTATCGCCATACAGGCCAGGCCGACTCGATTCTCCGAATTGGCGAACCCGCCACAAGCCGGGCTACCTTTACTGACTGGATTCTAGAAATCCACCAGATCTTCCGCGAGCAGCAAGATAGTCGCCTGAATTCCAGGCCATCCGAGTCGACTTACCCCCTCCAGGAGATCCATCGCATCGTCTGGGATGGCCGCCTAGGCCGCATCCACACCCTGCGCTTGGACTTCGCTCATGCCGAGGTGGGACGCGAGAATAAAGGCAAGGCCCAGCGACATCAACTCGATGTTGGCAAGATTCTCTACGAGCTAACTAACCAGTACCACTTGGAGCCCGATGACGCGAAAGGTTGGTCACTCCTCCAGTGCGGTCTGATGGATGGCCTATCCGGCATGCTCCAAGACATTTACCAGACTCTCCAGACCGCACCACTTCCCGAGAAGCCGGAAAGCCCCAACGAACCTCCTCCCGACAGCACCCCGCCAACCCTTGGTTTCTGACCCATCCGATAGGCGCTTGGCTTTGCGCATACCCCCACCAGATAACACGCTGTTAGCCCCGCTTGCGGTTACGCAACTCCAGGCCAGCTTCCTTCGCGTAGCGGGTGATCAGGGCGGACTCCAGCCCTGATGCCTCGGACAGCTCGTAGACGGTGCGGGTGCGGTCTGGGTAGGCGGCCACGACGGCCTCGCGGCGCAGCCTGCGCATGTCTGTCAGTGTCGCGTCGACCTCGGACAGGGGCTCGCGCAGAGCCTCCATGATCTCGACGTGGGTGAGGCCGGCGTCCTCGAGAGCCTTGACCGCCTCCTGGAGGGCCTTGGCGGCGCCGGCCAGCTTCGTGCTCGGCTTCCTGCCGCTCATGATGCTCCTCGCGTGATGGTCCGGTTTCCCAGACGGGGGTACGACGTCATGTCTATCAGTCGGCAGGAGGGCGGTGCGAGGAGCGCTCGCACCGCCGGCCTTACGCCTCAGTCTGGCTCGCTGGGGATGGTCGGCGCGCGTGAAGGGCGCGCCCTCGTGGAGCAGCGCTCCGATGTCGGAGACCTCGAGTTCGATGGCCGTCGTGGCGCGCCCGGTGCGCTGGCGCAGGGTGCCGATCACGATCACGCGGTCGGCCGCCCTGAAGGTGTCGGCGATCAGCTGGGCCAGGCCTCGCCAGGCAACGCACCGCAGGAGGAGCGGACGGCGGCATCTCGGCGCTTGCCGCGTTCGGCGAGGGCGGGGCGCTCTTCGAGGGTGAACGTGACGTTCTGGACGGGGCTGCCCGGCATGCGGTGAAGTTCGGGGCTGCTGCTGATGCGGCCGATCCACGTCTGGGTGCTCATGGGCCATCAGCCCTGTCCGGCCTCGACGCCGGCCAGCTCGGCGGCGTCGGCGTTGAGCTCCTGCTGCCGGGTGAGGCGTTCGACCAGGTCGGCCTGCTCCTCGAAGACCTGGTGCAGGTGGGGGTGGGCGCAGGTCTCGGCGAGCTCGTCCAGCGCCATGCGCACCTGCCAGGTGAGTCGTTCCTGCGGCGTGGTGTAGCGCGTGCGGATGGCCGCGGCGTCGTAGATGGAGACGAGTCGCGCGGAAATGCTCCAGCGCCGGCCGGAGCAGGCGTAGTAGTAGATCCACCAGGTCCGGCAGGTGGGGCCGGACTCCTGGTGGGCGAATCGCACCTCACCCAGGCTGGGCAGGTGGATCCAGTCCCCGTCTCGGGCGACGTGGTGGAGGTCGTCGCCGTCCGGCGCGATCGGGGTGATGCTGCTGCGCCGCACGTGGGCGAGGGACCGGCCGGACTCATCCACGAGGGTGTGGCATCCCTCGTCGCGGCCTGTGATGTCCTGGCCGTGATCGTCGTCGCAGTCGTGCACGGTGGCGGTGAAGGTGAGTCCGTGAAGTTCGGTGATGCTGCCGTGGTATCGGACCGGGAAGCCGGCCATGTCGTGTCCCCCTGTGTGGCCGGAGGGTTCCGGCCTGGCGTGTCGCCGGGGCCCGCCGCAGTGCGTGCGGCGGACCCCGGCGGCCTGTCAGCAGATGCTGGCGGTGTACCGGCCGATGGCGTCTCGCAGACCTTGGGGCTCCAGTGCCCCGGGCTCGTCCAGGAGGTGCGCGTTGTAGGCGGTGAGCATGCCGCCGCCGTGGTGCGGAAGGGTTCCGTGGTCAGCGAACCGGAAGTGATTGACGTCCAGCTCTCCGGCGCGGTGGGAGAGCACCCGGACGGTGATGCCGTCGTACCACTCGTCGCGGATGGCTTCCGCCAGGGAGGCGACGAGGATGACGTCCCCGACCCGGCACACCTGCTTGATGCCCGACACGGCGCCGCCGACGAGCGGGCGGATCGTGGTGAGGGCGTCTCCGTGGTTGACGCGCGGCATGTTGGCTCCTTGATTGGGCCGGGGTTCGCTGGCCCCGGCTGGCAGTACCAGCCTCCACCAATAACAGACTCAGATCAATTATGCTTACCCGAGTCTGTTCTGGTGAGGTTCGGCAGGCCCAGCACCGTCGGGAGCGACCGGCAGGTGCGCGCCGAACGCCGCTTCAACGAGTCCACAGACCGTCCTGAGCGCCTCGCTCCAGCCGTCCGACCACGGGTCCTCGCCGCGCTGCGCACCGAGGGACACGATTGAGGTCAGGGCCGCCACCATGGCCGTCACCGGCACCTCGACCACGCAGGTGGCCCCGCCGTGCCCGTGGATCGCCTCGACGCCCTTCGCCCGGTCCCACGCGACGGTCGAGCCCCACTCCCCCGCCAGCGGGTGACCGCGGCGGAGCCCGCAGCGGTCGAGAAGTAGCAGCCCTCGGCGACCGTTCCGGCGCCCGAGACCCCGGACACGTCCACGTCGCGGCGCAGCACGTACGGGGTGGGCGGCGCCGGGTGGAACTGCTCGAACAGGGCGGCCAGGCGGTCGGCGAGGTTCACGCCGCGTCCCGCGCCGTGTGGGTGCCCTTGGGGTCCTTGCGGATCGAGCTGCCGGCCGTCGGGAGAGGACGCCGGCCATTCGTGAGGTCCTTGAGGCGCTGGTGGGGGCGGAAGCGGGGCACGCGACGCGCGGGGATCGTGACCCTGTCGCCGGTCTGGGGATTGCGGGCGAGGCGGCTGGCGCGCTCAGCGGGCTCGAAGACGCCGAAGCCGGTGACGGACACCGAGCTCCCCTCGGCGAGGGTGCGGGCGATGGTGTCGAGTACGACCTCGACGGCCTCGGCGGCGGCGCGCCGGCTCCCGAGCTGGGGGGCGACGCGGTCGATGAGGGCGTTCTTGTTGACGTTCATGAAGGGGTTCCTGTCCTGGCTGGGATGGGGTTGGGGTTGGTGCCGGGCCGGGCGCCGGTCGGCTGTCACGGCGCCCGGCCCGGGGCATAGGGGCCCGCTACACGGCGAGCTGAGGCGCGGGCGCCGGGGCCGGGCTCGGCGCGGGCTGAGACGGGGTGACGGCCGGCTTTGCCTGGCCGGGCGGCGTGGCGCAGCCGGGCTGGGCAGGCTGGGACGCGGGGATGGCGGGCGGCCGGCTGGGGGCGTCGGCGGTGCGCGCCACGGCGGCGCCGCTGATGGTGCCGAGCACCAGTCCGGCGAGGAGAGAGCCGACGAACAGAGCGGGGCCGCGCATCGCGGGGGTTCCTTCCTGGGGTGGGGCCTGACCGGCCCCGCGCGGGGCGGGGCCGGTCAGGTTCCGGTCAGTGGCCGGTCGGGCGGCCGGGCACCACGGGCGGGACGCTGGTCGGGACGGGCGAGGGGCTGGTGTTGGCCGACGGGCCCTGTGCCGGGGCCGGGCTGACGGTCGCGGTGGGCGAGGGGGCGGGCGCGCAGATCGTGGGCGCGCTGGTCGGGGCGGGCGCCCCCGGGGTCGGGGCGGTCTGGACGTGGGTGATCGTCACGGTGACGGTCGGGACGGGGGCGGGCTGCTCGGCGGTCTGGGTGACGACGGCCGGGGCGGGGGTGAGGCCCGGGGCCGGGACGGCGGGCGCCACCGGCAGGGCCGGGGCGGCCGGGGCGAGGGCCGGGGCCGCTGGGACCTGCGTCGGCAGGGCCGGGAGGGTGGGGGCCTCGGTGTTGAGCTGGGCCGGGGCGGCTGTCAGGGTCGGGACGAGGTTGGTCGGGACGGGCTGGGCGCTCGGGGCCGGGGTGGCGGCCGGGTGGCCCATCACGACGGAACCGGCGACGAACCCGGCGGCGGCGAGGCCGAGGGCGACCACGGTCCGCTTGTCGAGGCGCTTGGCGGCCGGGCGGGTGCCGGTCTCGTTCTGAGCGTTGGCCTCGGTGGCGGTGGTGTCGGTCATGGGGCTGTGACTCCTTGTGCGTTGGGCCGGGGCTTCGCGTTTCCCCGGCTGGCAGGAGCAGCCTCGCACATAACAGACCTGAGTCAAATAACTAGATACTAGTAACTTTACGTGCGGGGTGGGCACTCAAAGCGCCCACCCCGCAGCCGAGTTGGAGACCTACCGAGCACGCAGGCCATGAGCCGTCTGGTGGGCGTACAGCCACGTCACAGGCCCCGTCAGCCCGTCCGCCGGCCCGAGATCATCGACGAGTGCTCCTGGAGGGCGACCACCTTCTCCAGGTCCAGCGACTCCATGTCCTCGCTCGGCCCGACCCGGTACGCCGGCCGAACTCGATGGCGTCGACCAGGCCGTTCAGCATGTCGTCGGTCGGCGAGGTGATGCCGGAGGTGCCGACCATGGCGCACACCGCGTAGTGGCCTGCGTTGAGCGTCGAGTTGCCGTTCGCCCCGTTCCGGTGACCGAGGCCGCGTCCCTCATGCACGTAGCCGTGGGGGCAGACGATGAACGAATACGCGATGTCGATCCAGCCCTCCGAGGTGTTCGCCATGTGCGAGGCCTGGATCGCGCGGACGTGGCCGGCGCACCGGCCGTGGTCACCTAGCAGGGCGTCCGGGACCGGGGAGCCTCGTAGTGGATCTTCACGCCCCGGGTGGAGCTGATGCGGGCGTAGGAGCCGGTGGGGTCGGCTGCGCCCCACTCGGCGCGGGAGACGAGCTTCATCGGCCCGCCTCCCGCCCGTAGGCGGCCCGGCGGTCGCTCTTCTGGTTGGTCGGCACGGTGTCCTCCCAGGTGGGGTGGTTGGTGTGCCGGGGAAGCTATGCCGGGGCCGTCGTTAAGGTCGCGCCGTCAGCTGTCGGTCTTCTCGACCAACACGCCGTCCTCGTAGACGAATCGGCGCGTCCGCTCGTAGTCGGCGAGCAGGAACACCGGCACCAGGCCGCCGCCCTCGGCGGGCATCAGCCCGGCGCCGAAGCTGCTGGCCAGGACCATCACCCACTCCTGGGGCTTGGCCTCGGAGAACCCCTCGGGCACCGCGGTTGCCTCGGGGATCCGGCGCTCCGTGGCGCGGCGGGCGTGCTGGCGGGCAATGTGCGGGCACAGTCGCAGGGCGGCTTCCGCGCACTCCTCGTGCATCGGCGGGTCGGAGTAGCTGCCCGCCTGAGCCGACTTGGGACCGCCGAGGAACGCGGCGAGTCCCGACATCAGGCGTGTGCACAGCGAGCATCCGCCCGAGACGGCCAGCTTGATCGCGGTCCGGCCGTTGATCGACAGGAAGTCGGCGGTGCCGTCGGGCCGCTCGTTGACGGCCGGGATCGGCAGGCCGCGCCGCTGGTCGATCGGGCGGGCGGCAAGGCCCGCCGGCAGCTCGGGCATGGTGGGCTTCGGCATGGTCTCCTCCAAGACGCCCCCGTCGCGTGGGGGCTGCTCCCCCGGTTGTCCGGGGAAGCGTCATCATCGGCGGACGGATGACCGCCGCCGCGCTGCTGGCGCTTCTTCTCGGCGGCGCGCCGTCGGCGCTCCTGGACCTGCCGGCGGCTGGGGTTGGCGTCCAGGTAGTCGTGCATCACGAAGTCGCCCTCGCGGACCTGCGGGCACTTCGGGCAGGTGTGCCGGGCCGCGTGCCACAGCCCGGCCGCCACGAGCTTTCGGATCTGCGAGGCGGTGCCGTTCTTGGCGGCGACCGCTCCGGGGATCACGCCGTCGGTCAAGTGGGCGCTGGCGTAGGCACCGCAGCGGACCCACAGCCCGAGGGCCGCGTTCCCCGCCGCGAGGGTCTTGAAGTGGTCGTCGGTGCTGTCTCCAACAGCGAACCATGACATGCCGGTGGTCTCCTACCAGGGTTGTGTGCCGGGGCCGCAGTCCGGCAGATGAATGATCGGGCGCCGGGCGCTTCAGGCCGCCACGTCGGTGGGGGCGACCGCGTCGATGCCGAGCAGGGCGCGCAGCTTGGCGGTAGGAACCAGGAGGCGCCGGCCGACCGAGATCGTCGGGATGTCGCCGCGCCGGGCCGCGTTGTAGCTCGCGGCCTTCTGGAGGCCGAGGAGGCGGCCGGCTTCCGGCACGGTCATGGTCGGCTGGACCCGCGGGTCGGGCAGGACGGGAGTGTCGCCTGCGGTCGTCATGTCCACACCCTGTCCCGGCCGGGCCTTTTCGTCCCGCCGTCCACCTCCGGCACCGCCCGTCTCGGTGCGTCTCATCCGCTACATGCGCGGTACATGCGGGACCATATTCGTGCAGGTCACGAGCCATGCGCACCGCAGATGGCGTCCTTGGTGCAGATCAGCTGACGCATAGTCACCTACGTAGGGACAGGCTCCTCACCTGGCAGAGCGCTCTGATTCAACCCAGTTGGCCAGCACGTTGCCCATCAGTACCGTGCCCGTCCACGCCCCCACCGCAGCCGGTTCCGCACTCTCTTGCAACTGCTACGTCCGTAGCGGCTGCTTACCGGTCGCGTGTCCCGTCCCAACCGCTGCGCTCCCTTCCAGCCGCGATTCACCCGTCAAGAGCGCCATCTGCGACCTGCGCCGTTGTCGCAACCACGACTACCCCAGAGAAGCGACTCCTTCCCGGTGACCTGGACAGACACCAGCGGCCTATGCGGTCTCGGCGGATGGTGGCAGACGTGAGGTGCCAATGCGCGCGGCATGCCACCAGGATCTCGACACGCCTTGAAGACCACCGCACACGTACGGTCTGCCCAATTCAGCACGCCAAACCCTGTTCCGCCCTGTCGGGCGGCCAGGTGACTGTAGGCGTGTCCGGCCGAGTCCAAGCGGCTCCACCACCTCGCCAGAGGGAGAACATGCACGTCCGACACCACGGTTCCGCCGCAAGCCGGCTTCCCGCTCCGACCCCGGACTCCCCCGCTGTCCTCGCACACGAGACTGAAGCTGCATCGGAGTTCGACCTTCTGCACAGCGGCTGGTACTCGACCGAGGAACTCGCGGTCCTGCTGAAGGTCGATCCGTCGACCCTGCGGCGCTGGCGCTCCGCCACTCCTCCGCAGGGGCCGCCCTTCGTGCAGATCGCGCCCCGGCTTTACCTCTACAGCATTCCCGACACCCAGGTGTGGCTCGCCCAGAAGCGCACCGACCCATCCAAGGCAGCCTGAATGTCCGACCACGCCCAGCTCATCCCCATGGGTGTCAAGCTCACAACTGACATCGAACACCGCCCCGACCGTCGCCCGGAGTTCCGCTACCGCGCCCGCGTGCGCTGGACGGACCCCAACGGCGGTGGCCGCAAGTCGGCTTCCTCCTCAGTCTCCACCGAGGAGGAAGCCGAGGCCTGGATCTCCCGCATGGAACGGGCCGCAGGACGCGGCATCACCCCCAGAACTCTCACCATGACCCTCGCCGAGTACGGCGACGAGAACTGGGACCTGGCGATGCGCGGCCTGGAGACCACCACCCTCGACCCCTACACCGCCGGCTGGAAGCTCCGCGTCGTCCCGGTCCTCGGCCACATACCCGTCGTCAACATCACCAACGGCATCACCGACCGGGCCCTCCACTTCTGGGTCGCCGACGGACTCACCGTCTCCTCCGTCAAGAACAGCCTCGCCCCGCTCGTACGAATCATGGAGCAAGCCGTCCGGGACGGCCTCATCGACTTCAACCCCTCACGTATGAGCGGCTGGCAACGCCTCTACAAGAAAGCCGAAGACGAACTCGACGACCCACGCTCCCTCGCCCTCAACGACTGGGACGCCCTCGTCGAACTCGCCAACGCCCTGGTCGAGCGCTCCCACAACCACTACCGCGGCTGGGGCGACATCGTCCGCTTCGCCGCCTGCACCGCCGCCCGTATCGGCGAGGTCTCCGGTGTCCGCGTCAAGGACATCAACCGCTTCGACTGGACCTGGGACCTGTGCCGCCAGACCACCACCGCCCCCGGCGGCCTCATCGACAAAGGCACCAAGGGCAAGAGGCGGCGCACCGTCCCCATCATCGAAGAGATCCGCGACCTCGTGAACTGGCGCATGAACGTCGTCGGCAACGACCCCATGGCCCGCCTCTTCACCGGGCCGCGCGGCGGCCGGGTCACCACAGCCATCCTCCGCGACGCAACCCACTGGGACGAAGTCGTTGTCAGTCTCGGCTACGAGTACCTGCGCCGGCACGACCTCAGGCACACCGGCCTCACCTGGTTCGCCGACGCCGGCGTCCCCATCCACGTCCTCCAGAAGATCGCTGGCCACGGCCATATCACCACGACCCAGCGCTACCTGCACCCGGACAAGAGCTCCATCGAGAAGGCTGGCCGGACCCTCAGCAGGCACCTGTCGGCGGACCGGCGCGCTCCGCAGGCGGCATCGCCCAGCTCGGCGCCGGCGGAGACCGGAGTGCGTCACCTGCGTCTCGTCCAGTGAGTGCTCGACCGTGCGGGTTGCCCGCCTGCACGGTTCCAGGAGGACCCGCAAGTGGTGGCGGCCCCATCGGTCGGTGTCTCCGGTCCCCGGCTGGTCCCTGACAAGATCGCAAGCAGGCGCCGCTCCGGCCGACGATCACCTGTCGGCCCATCAGCAAAAAGGGGGGCGGGGGGGGGTTGGTGGGCGGCCCGGGCCCGGGGCACCATATGTGGTGTTTACGGGGATTTTTATAGCGGCCCACCGTCACCACCCCACAGAAGGACTAACACACAGACACCCCCCCGCGGG
>NZ_JBHWBW010000004.1:0-8090 GCF_042735675.1 Kitasatospora sp. NPDC059571 | reverse complement strand
TCTAGCTTAGCTCCTGGGGGCGCTTCGCGGATGCCTTACTCGTAGCCCCCTAGTCGAATTGGGGGTCGGGGGCCGGTCTCGGCCCCCCCCCGGCCCCCTTCCGACATTCTGTCGGGACGACAGGATTTGAACCTGCGACCCCTTGACCCCCAGTCAAGTGCGCTACCAAGCTGCGCCACGTCCCGTGGTCTCGCCGCCTCCGGTCACCGACCTCGGTCGGTGGTCTTCGGCTTTTCGACCTTGTCCCCGGTCTCCCGGCGACGTGGAAAACAATACAGCACGTCGGGGGGTGCTCGCTGCCAGGTTTGCGGTGGCGTGGCCGGGGGGTGTCGGGGCTGGTCAGGGGGTGGGGTGGCGGGCGTCGTAGCGGAGGAAGGCAGGGCGGCGGGCGGCGAGGAGGAGGACGGCGGCGATGCAGGCCAGACCGCCGGTGACGACGGAGACGGCGGGTGAGGTGAGGGCGGCGACGGAGCCGGACTCGAAGTCGCCGAGGCGGGGCCCGCCGGCGACCACCACGATGAAGATGCCCTGGAGGCGGCCGCGCATCTCGTCGGGCGCCGCAACCTGCATCATCGTGTTGCGGAAGATCATGCTCACGGTGTCGGCGCAGCCCGCCGCCGCGAGGAACAGCAGGCCGAGCGGGAGGTTGCGGACGAGGCCGAAGGCGGCGATCGCCAGGCCCCAGGCGGCGACGGAGGCGAGGACGGCGGCGCCGTGCCGCTGGACGCGGCCGATCCAGCCGGAGAAGAGGGCGCCGGCGAGGGCGCCGACGGCCGGGGCGGCGACCAGCAGCCCGACGGTGCCGGCGCCGCCGCCGTAGAAGCCGAGGGCGATCGCGGGGAAGAGGGCCCGCGGCAGGCCGAAGATCATGGCGGCGAGGTCGGCGAGGAAGCTGGTGCGGAGGTTGGGCTGGCTGCGCAGGAAGCGCAGGCCGTCCAGGACGGACGCCCGGCCGGTGCGGTCGCCGAGGGGCCGCATGGCGGGCAGCCGCCACATCGCGTACAGGGTCGCGCTGAAGGCCACCGCGTCGACGAGGTAGGCGGACTGGGCTCCGTACGCGCCGATGAGCAGGCCGCCGAGCATCGGCCCCACGGTCATGCCGAGGTTCATGCTGACGGTGTTGAGGGCGTTCGCCGCGGGCAGCTGCTCGCGCGGCACCAGGCGCGGGATCATCGACGAGCGGGCGGGCGAGGAGAGGGCGAAGAAGGCCGCCTGGACGGCGACCGCCGCGTACAGCAGGGCGACCGCACGGAGGCCGAGCAGCGCCTGGGCGGCGAGCAGCACGGAGACGGCGGCGAGGCCTGCCGAGCCGATCAGGCCGAGGCGGCGGCGGTCGACGGTGTCCGCGATGGCGCCGCCCCACAGGCCGAAGGCCATCAGCGGGCCGAGCGAGAACAGGCCGACCAGACCGGTGGCGAACGGGGACCGGGTGAGGTCGTAGACCTGGACGGACACCGCCACGGCGGTCATCTGCTGGCCGACGGAGGAGACGGTCTGGCCGAACCAGACCCGCCGGTAGTCGGGGATGTCGCGCAGCGGTCCGATGTCGGCGAGCGCTCCGCGGGCCGCCCGCCGCAGTCGGCCACCGGCAGCCTGGGCCGGATCCGACACAGGTGCCGACACAGGTGCCGACACTGGTCCCGGCACGGGAGCCGCATCGCCGGCCGTGCCGGCCGCGCCGACAGCACCGACTGCGCCGACCGCGGCGGCCCGGTCGGCCGGTGCCGCACCGGAATCCGGCTCCGGGCCTGCCGGCGGGTCGGCGAGCTCGGTGCTGCGTTCGGACGTGGAGGAGTGGTCAGTCGCCATAAGGACCCATGCTCGGTCATGCCCCTGACGCCCGACCGGCCGGGGTCGGTCCCGCCCACGAATGCGCCGCCGGCCCGGCCCGGGGGGAATCAGCCGGTGACGACGTGCCGCTCCCCCGCCTCGACGGCGAGCGGAAGCCGGTTCCCCGGCGGCGGGAACGGGCAGACGAAGTGGTCGGCGAACGCGCACGGCGGCAGGTACGCCCGGTTGAGGTCGAGCACGGTGCGGCCCTGCGCGTCCGGCTCGGGCAGCGTGATGAACCGGAACCGGTACGTCTCGTGGCCGCTCGTGGTGTCCGCGATGACCCCGCTGAGGCCGCCGCCGGCCGACGTGGAGACGGTCAGCGTGTGCGGCTCCCCGGCCAGGGTGAAGGCGATCCGCCCGGCGACGCCGAGCGGCCGCTCCCGCCCGTCCGCGTTCGGCACGGTGACCGCCCGCTCACCGTCCTCGAACGGGGTGAAGACCGCCGGTACCGCCCAGTCCGGCGCGTACGGGTAGGTGTCGATCCCGGCGAAGGCGGTGCGGGTCGGCGCGGCCGGGTCGAACACCCGCAGGGCGAGCTCGCCCTCGCGCTCGATCGGGACGAGGCGGAGGTCGCCGTGGGCGGCCCGGTCCGGCTCGGGGCTGGTGTCCGGGCGCAGCGTGATCTCCCCCTCCAGGGCCCCGTCCCCGCCCTCCAGGCGGAGGCCGTCGGCGCTCTTGGCGCTGACCCGGACGACCCCCTCGTCCGCCCACCAGGCCCCGGGCAGGCCGGGGATCTCCTCGGGCTCGGGCCCGAGCCAGTGCGTGCCGGTCAGGGCGAGCGGTCCGTGTGCGGCGGAGACCGCCGCGGCACGGGCCTCCGTCCAGCGCTGCCATGCCTCCGCGGCGGTGTCGGCTGCGGTCATCGGGTGTCCCTCCCGGGGTCGGCGGACGGTGGACGAGGGCGGGTGCCGCTCAGCGGGTGCCGAGCGGGCGGAACAGGCCCTCCTGGACGACCGAGACGACCAGTCGGCCGCTGCGGTCGAAGATCTCGCCCCGGGCCAGGCCCCGGGCGCCGTGCGCGATCGGCGACTCCTGCTGGTAGAGGAGCCACTCGTCGGCGCGGAACGGGCGGTGGAACCACATCGCGTGGTCGAGCGAGGCCATGTCGAAGTTGCGCTCCCCCCAGAGCGGTTCGACCGGCACGCGGACGGCGTCCAGCAGCGTCATGTCGCTGGCGTAGGTGAGCGCGCAGACGTGGATCAGCGGGTCGTCGGGCAGCGCGCCGTTGGTGCGGAGCCAGACGCCGCTGCGCGGCTGGACTCCGGCCAGCTCCTCCTTGTTCCAGCGGAGCCGGTCGACGTAGCGGATGTCGAAGGGCTGGCGGCGGCTGATGAAGGGCGGCAGTTCGCCGAGCCGGGAGCCGACCTCGTCCAGGGCGCTGGGCAGGTCCTCCGGGGCGGGGACGTCGGGCATCGCGTTCTGGTGCTCGATGCCGCCCTGCTCGGGCAGGTGGAAGTCGGCGGTCAGCGCGAAGATCGACCGGCCCTGCTGGATGCCGAGCACCCGGCGGGTGGTGAAGGACCGGCCGTCCCGGATGCGGTCCACCTGGTAGACGATCGGCACTCCGGGGACCCCGGGGCGCAGGAAGTAGGCGTGCAGCGAGTGCACGGGGCGGTCGCTGTCGACGGTGCGCCCGGCGGCCACCAGGGCCTGGCCGGCGACCTGCCCGCCGAAGGTCCGCTGCAGGGCCTCCTCGGGGCTCCGCCCGCGGAAGATGTTGAGCTCGATCTGTTCCAGATCGAGCAGGTCGACGAGCTGGTCGACGGGCGTGCCCATGGCCTCTGTCCTCTCCCGGCGCCGGATCGCGGCGCTCTACGCCTACCTGAAAGTCTGCGCGGTTCGGGGGAATTCCCGCCTCCCGGGCGGGTGGGGCGGCGAGCCGCCCTCCGGTGCACGCCCGCGGGGACCCGCCGGTGCGCCTGCGGAGTTCGAGCGCGGCCCGGCGCTGCGCGGCGGGCCTCAGGTCAGCCCGGACTGCCGGACGGTGATGTTGAGGCGGCCGACCAGGCCCAGGTCGGGGTCGGCGGTGCCGGGCAGGGTGCGGACGACCCCGTGGTACGCGAAGCGCGCCGGGCCGCCGAAGACGAGCAGGTCGCCGCTGCGCAGCTCCAGGTCGGTCCAGGGCCGGGTGCGGGTCTGCGTGTTGCCGAGCCGGAAGAGGCAGGCGTCGCCGATCGACAGTGAGACGACGGGGGCGTCGACGCGTTCCTCCTTGTCCTTGTGGAGCCCCATCTTCGCGCCGTGCGGGTAGTGGTTGACCACGGCGATGTCCGGTGCGTACCCGGCGGCGCCGGCCACCTGTGCCAGGCCGTCCGGCCTGTACGCGTCGGCGAGGGCCCGCCGGGCGAGCTCGCCGAGCACGGGCGGGAAGGGCTTGACCGGTGCGCCGTCCCCGTCGACGACGGTGCGGGCGTAGCCGTACGGGTACCAGTGCCAGCCGAGGCTGACCGTGCGGACGGACATGACGCCGCCGGTGGGGAGCCGGATGGTGCGCATGCCGGCGGGCGGCCGGGCCCAGTCGCGGCAGGCCGCGACCAGCTCGCGCTGCTGCGCGGCGTCGAGCCAGTCCGGGAGGTGGACGGCGCCGGGCGCGGGTTCGGCCCGCTCGCGCGGGAGCGGGAGGAGGTCGCCGGTCACCCGTCCATCCTCCCAGCCGCCCGCCGGCCGGCGGCGGTTCTCGCGGCGGTGGGGCTCCCGGCCCTCCCTCGGACCGCTGCGGCGGGACGCGGCGGCGGGTGGCACACGGCGGCGGCAACGGCGCGGGCGGTGACGGGGCGGGCGGTGACGTCGGTGACGTCGGGTGACGGTGGGCGGCAGACGGCGCGGGCGGTGACGGCGGCCCGGTCGGCAACCGGGGCCGGGGCGGGATCGGCCGTTCGGCGCAGCCGGGCGGGGCCGGGCATGCGTGGGCCGGGCCCGCGGACGAGGCTGATCGGGGAGCGTCCGTGCCGTCCGGGACCGCGCCCGAACCCGTCCCCGACCGCCCACCGGAGGGAGCCGCCATGAGCAGGCTCGACTTCACCGTCGTCGATCTGCCCGAGAGCTCGATGCACAAGACGGCGGTGCTGGTGACCGGGGTGCACGGGGTGATGCTGGTGGACACCGGGCTCACCCGTTCGGACGGACGGCGGTTGGCGGACCGGGTCCGCGCCACCGGGCTGCCGCTGACCACCGTGGTGGTGAGCCACAGCGACCCGGACTTCTACTTCGGTGCCGAGGAGGTGCAGAACGCCTTCCCCGAGGCCCGTTTCCTGGCCCATCCGCTGGTGATCGAGAACATCGCGCAGACGTACCCGGTGGAGCTGGCGGCGTGGGCCTCGCGGCTGGGCAGCGAGCTGCCCACCCGGCCGCCGCGGCTGCAGCCGGTCGAGGCGGACACGGTGGAGTTCGAGGGGTACCGGTTCGAGGTGCGGGGGTTCGAGCTGGGCCTGCCGGACCGGCACTACCTGTGGGAGCACCGCACCCGGACGGTGCTCGGCGGGGTGCTGCTCTTCCAGGGGGTGCACGTGCGGACGGCGGACACCCCGCAGCCGGTGCAGCGGGCCGCCTGGATCGACCTGCTGGACGGTGTGGCGGCGCTGGAGCCGGTCATGGTGCTGGCGGGGCACCGGGCCGCCGGGTCTCCGCAGGACGACTCGGCGATCGCCTTCACCGGCGAGTACCTGCGGGCGTTCGAACGGGAGCTGGGCAAGGCGCCGGATGCCGGGGCGGCGGAGTCCGCGATGCTGCGGCTGTACCCGGAGGCGGGGCTGCGCGAGGCACTGGAGGCCGGCATCCGGGCGGCGAAGGGCGAGACGCTGGACGCGGGCGACCGGGCCGGCCGGGCCTGAGCCGACAGGGCCCGCACTCACTTCGGTCGGGCCGGACGCGGGCAGCGGAGGCACGGGCGGCGGCGGCTTCAGCACGGCGCTTTCAGCGGCGCAGGAGGCCGATCGCGTGGGCGCAGTCGGACCAGGCCTGCCAGCCCTGGAGTCGGAGGATCTCGCCGGCCACGGTGATCTGTTCGCGGCGGGTGGCCAGGTCCGGGCGCTCGGCGAAGCGCAGGCCGTCGGCGTCGCGCCAGATGGGCAGCCAGATCTGCAGGCCGCCGTAGTAGCCGTTGCCGGTGTCGGCCTGCCAGTCGCCGCCGCTCTCGCAGTCGGCGAGGGCGTCCCAGGTCTCGTCCGGCACCGGCTGCGGATCGTCGTCACGGCCCACGGGCGGCACCGTCGGCAGCACGGGCGGCACCGTCGGCGGCACGGCGGGCGACGGGGCCGGGTCCGCCCGTACGGTCGCGGCGGCGGGCGGCACCACCGGGGGCGCGGCAAGGGCCGCGGCGGACAGCGCGATCAGGGCCGTCAGGGCCGCGCGCACGGTCGGTACGGCGGGCGGCCGCCGGGCCGTCGGGCCGTCGGCCGGGGCGGCGTCGAGGCACACAGCACCCGAGCGTAGGCAGCGGCCGCGGGCGGCGCCGCCGGAGAACGCCGGGCGGGTGGCGGGCGGGTGGCTGACGGGAGGGCGGTGCACGGTGGCGGATCCGAGGGTCCGCGGTCCGCGGTGGTGCCGGGCGCGGTGGTGGTGCGGTCGGCCGGGCCGCCGGTCAGGGCGGGGGCGCGGCCGCGGTGGCGTTCAGCCGTCCGAGCGGACTCAGACGGAGAGGACCTGGCCCGGGAGGATCAGGTTCGGGTTGCCGCCGATGACGCCCGAGTTGTTCGCGTACAGGGTCTTCCAGTCGAGGCCCTTGGCGGCGGCGATCTTGCTCAGGGTGTCGCCGGCCTTGACGGTGTAGGAGCCGCCGTTGGTCTGCTGCGCCGGGGCGGCAGCAGCCTTCTTGGACTTCCAGTCGGCCTTGGCGCGGGTCTCGCTGCGGCTGGCCTGCTGGGTGGTGTCGGCCTTCGGCGCGGCGGCCTTGGGCGCGGCGGGGGCGGCCGGCTTCGGCGCGGCGGCCGGGGCGGCGGGCTGGGCCGCGGTGGTGGCGGTGTCGACCTGGGCGGGGGCGCCGCCCTTGGTCAGGCCGGCCTTGACGGAGCAGACGGGCCAGGCGCCGGGGCCCTGGTCGGCGAGCACCTTCTCGGCGATGGCGATCTGCTGCGCCTTGGTGGCCAGGTTGGCCTGCGCGGCGTAGGCGTGGCCGCCGTAGGCCGCCCAGGTGCTGGAGGTGAACTGCAGGCCGCCGTAGAAACCGTTGCCGGTGTTGATCGACCAGTTGCCGGTGGACTCGCACTGGGCGACGGCGTCCCAGGTGGAGACGGAGGCGGCGGAGGCCGTGTTGGCCGTGACGAGGCCGGCCACCGGGACCGCTGCGACAGCGACGGCGCCCAGGACGGCCACCCGGGCGCGGTTGCGCTTGGTGGCGGTGGTGGTGGCAGCGGCGGTCTCGTTACGGAAGATCATGAGATTCCTCTCGACAACCCCGGGCGGGCAGGCGGAACCAGGCCCTGAAGGGCTCGATTCGCTTACCGCGTCCGCAAGACGGTCGGCACGTGTCGGACGTGCCGCGCCGCCCCGGCCACCTTCCTCGCCGCGCGGTGGTCAGCCGCGCCGGGCGGGCACCCGCGCCGCCGATCGGGTCGGCGGGCGGTGCACGGGGGTGAGCCCGGGAAGTGCTCGGTGCACTGGGCAAGAACCTACGAGGGCTCAGGCCGGGCGGACAAACAGTTCGGGGTCGTCCCAGCTCAGCACGGCGTTACCGGCAGTATCGATCAAGCAAAGCCAGGAGGATTGCCCGATTTATACCTATTTTCCATGATCGATCCCCGGTCGATGGTGCGCCGGGTCACAGTTTCGGCCCTGTGAGCTCGGGCACCCGATCGACAGATTGCGACCCGGTGGCCACCCGACGCAGTCAGATCCGGGGCAAATCCCGTCGGTGCCGGACGCACCCGTGACTCCGGCCACAACCTCCCGTTGCTAATGGCGGCCAGGTGCGCCGAGCCATTTCCCTGACGACCGGAGGAGTCCCCCTTGCCGCGCATGCTCGATGTCAGCAACGAAGTACGAGCCGAGATCGGCGACGACGAGGCCGACCGCCTGCTCGCCGGCGCTCACGCTCCCGACGCCTACGACTGCACGTCCTGCCGTGCACCGGGCGACTCCCTGCGCGAGGCGACCAGCACCGTGCTGTTCATCGGCGACGAGACCGCCGTGCTCGCCTTCGCGCACGCCCGGTGCATCCCGTCGCAGGTGGTCCCGGTGGACGAGGAGCAGCTGCTCGGCGCCGTCCGCTCGATCAGCCAGGCGCAGGGCGCGGCCGGCTCGCCCGCCGCCTCCCCGGCGGC
>NZ_JBHWBW010000003.1:67757-75934 GCF_042735675.1 Kitasatospora sp. NPDC059571 | reverse complement strand
GCACGCCACCAAGCAGAAGGCCGTGCCTTCTTACCGCGCGAATCCGCTACCGCCCGGAGCGATGCCCGCCCGCCGTTCCCGGCGACCACCGGGACGCCCCTGACACCGCAGACGTCCCCCTGACCGGGCCCCGCCCCGCCCGCCCCGCTCCGACCGGGCGAGGGCCGGCGTCCCGAGTGCGACACCTGCCGGAGGCACCCTCCCGCCGTGCACCTGCCGCAGCGCCACCGCCCCCCGAGCAGCGCTCGCTCGTGTCCCGGAATCACAGGAAGGACCACCACCGCATGACCCAGCGCAGAGCACTCCCGCGCGTCCCGAGGCAGGGCGCCCGCGGCGTCCCGCTGTTCCTCGCCGTCCTGGCCCTGCTGCTCGGCGGGCTCGGTCTGTCGCCGGCGGTGAGCACGGCGGCCGCCGCGTCGCCCGACTACACCCAGAGCGTGACCGCCGTCAGCGCCACCCAGGCGCAGATCTCCTTCACCCCGACCACCCCGGCGCTCTACGTCGACGTGCACTACCTGGTGAACGCGGCCAACCAGCAGAACCTCCGGATGGTCAACAACGCCGGCACCTGGACGTACACCGTCGGCGGCCTCGCCACCGGCAACGTGCTGGACTACTGGTTCACCTACGAGAAGAGCGGTCCGCAGTACGACACACCGCACTTCGGCTACACGCAGGGCGGCGGGGGCACCGGCGGCCAGGTGGCGCAGCCCTCCTTCAGCCCGGCCGGCGGGCAGTACGCCACGGCGCAGACGGTGACGATCTCCGACGCCACCGCTGGCGCGACCATCCGCTACACCCGTGACGGCTCCACGCCGAACGCCTCCTCCACGCTGTACACGGGGCCGATCAGCGTGACCGCCAGCAGCACCGTCAAGGCCTACGCCCAGGCGTCCGGTCTCACCGACTCCGCGGTGGCCACCGCCGTCTACACCATCGGCGGCACCCAGACGAGCTGCCCGGTGCAGTCGGACACCCCCGACTTCGGCCCCAACGTGCACATCTACGACCCCAGCATGTCCGCGGCCACGATCCAGGCGCAGCTGGACGCCCACTTCAACCAGATGAAGGACACCCAGACCGCGCAGTTCAGCTCCGACCGGGTGGCCGACCTGTTCAAGCCGGGCACCTACAACGTCAATGACAACGTCGGCTTCTACACCTCCGTCGCGGGCCTCGGCCAGGACCCCGACCAGGTCACCATCAACGGCAACATCACCGTTGACGCCTTCAACGCCTCGGACGCCGGCAACGCCACCCAGAACTTCTGGCGCAGCGCCGAGAACCTCGCCATCAACCCCGGCGGCGGCACCGACCGCTGGGCGGTCGCGCAGGCCGCCCCGTTCCGGCGGATCGACGTGCACGGCAACCTCGCCCTCTACCCGGCCAGTTACGGCTGGGCCAGTGGCGGCTACGTGGCCGACACCAAGGTCACCGGCCAGATGGCCTCGATCTCCCAGCAGCAGTGGTACACCCGCGACAGCGGGCTCGGCAGCTGGGACGGCGGTGTGTGGAACATGGTCTTCTCCGGCGTCCAGGGCGCTCCGGCCAACACCTTCCCCAGCCCGCCCGAGACGGTGCTCGCCACCACCCCGGTCTCCCGCGACGTCCCGTACCTGTACGTCGACGGCTCCGGCCGCTACCGGGTCCTCCTGCCGAGCCTGCGCACCAACGCGTCCGGCCCGAGCTGGGCGAGCGGCAGCACCCCCGGGAGCTCCCTGCCGATGAGCCAGTTCTACGTCGTCAAGGCCGGTGACACCGCCGCCACCATCAACAACGCCCTCTCCCAGGGCTGCAACCTGTTCGTCACCCCGGGCGTCTACCACCTCGGCCAGACGCTCAACGTCACCCGCGCCAACACCGTCGTGCTCGGCATCGGCTACCCGACCTTCGTGCCGGACAACGGCGTCAACGCCATGCAGGTCGCCGACGTGGACGGGGTCCGGCTCAAGGGCCTGCTCTTCGACGCCGGCACCGCCAACTCCCAGGCGCTGCTGACCGTCGGCCCGTCCGGTTCGGCCACGAGCCACGCCGCGAACCCGACCACGATCCAGGACGTGTTCTTCCGGATCGGCGGCCAGCTCGCGGGCAAGGCCACCAACTCCCTGGTGGTCAACAGCAGCAACGCGATCATCGACCACATCTGGGCCTGGCGCGCCGACCACGGCAACGCCGGGACGATCGGCTGGACGACCAACACCGCCGACACCGGCCTGATCGTCAACGGCAACAACGTGCTCGCCACCGGCCTGTTCGTCGAGCACTACCAGAAGTACGAGGTGATCTGGAACGGCCAGGGCGGCCGCACCATCTTCTTCCAGAACGAGAACCCCTACGACGTGCCCGACCAGGCCGCCTGGAAGAGCTCCGCCTCGGTCAACGGCTACGCCGCCTACAAGGTCGGCGCCAACGTCACCAGTCACGAGGCGTGGGGCCTGGGCAGCTACTGCTACTTCAACGTCAACCCCGCGGTGGCCAACTACCACGCGTTCGAGGTGCCCGACACCGGCGGAGTCCGCTTCCACTCGCTGCTCAGCGTCTCGCTGAACTACCAGGGCACCATCACCCACGTCATCAACGACACGGGGGCGGTCACCCCCACCGGCACCACCCCGGTCAACGTCGTCTCCTACCCGTGATCCGGGTCGGCCGAGGTGACATGACCTGATCCGCCCCCCGCACCGCCACCACCGTGCCGCCCCGCGCGCCCCTGCGCGGCGCGGCACGGTCCGGCGAGCGTGCGCCGTACCCGGCGTCCGGGACCGGTCCCGGGTGCCGAGACACATCACGGCGCGTCCCCGGACGTTTCCGCAGCCGGCGCGCCGACTTCTGCGCGCAGACCGCAAGCACACTGACCATCCGTCATGCAGTGGTGGATCACCTGCGACGGCAAGCGGCGACCGTCCGCACACCGGGCCTCCCGCGAGCGGGGCGCGCGGCTCGATCGGGCGAAGGAGTGGCGGGCGGAGGGAGCCCTCGTCTAGGGTCGGACTCCGAAGCGGGCCCCCGGGCGCTCACTCGAACGGGTGGGGCCACCAGGAAGAGGAGTTCCGATCTTGGCCTCCCATCGCCGTCCGAAGCAACCCGGCGGGGCGCGGGTGTCAGTGCTCACCGCCGCCGCGGCGACCGCCATCGCCCTGTCCGCCCAGGCGAGCGCCCACGCCGCACCGGCCAAGCCCTCCAAGGACGAGGTCAAGGTCCAGGTCGACCAGCTGATGCAGGAACAGGAGCAGGCCTCCGAGCGGTACAACGCGGCGGTCGAGCGCGGCGCGCAGCTGCGCAAGCAGTCCGCACAGCTCCAGGACGAGATCGCCCGCGGACAGGCGAAGCTCACCGAGGTCGCCTCCCGACTGGCCGCGGTGGCCGCCGACGAGTACCGCAACGGCAACGTGGACCCGACCGTCGCCCTGATGCTCTCCTCCGATCCGGGCAGCTACCTCGACAAGGCCTCCGGTAACCAGCAGGCCGGGGAGACCCAGGCGTCGACGCTCAAGTCCTTGCAGGAACAGCAGCGCCGACTCGACCAGCAGAAGCAGGAGGCAACCACCGTCCTCGCCGACCTGGCGCAGACGGACCAGGACCTCAACGCCGCGAAGGCGGACGTCCAGAAGCGCCTCAGCGACGCCCGCCAGCTCCTCAACTCGCTGACCGCGGCCGAGCGTGCCTCGATCACGGGTGGCGGTGCTGCCTCCCGCGGCGACGACCGGGTCGACCTCAGCAGCCTCCCGCCGGCCTCGGGCGCCGCGGCCGTGGCCGTCCAGGCGGCGTTGGACCAGCGCGGTGTGCCGTACAAGTGGGGCGGCACCACCACCGCCGGCTTCGACTGCTCGGGCCTGATGCAGTGGGCGTACGCGAAGGCAGGGGTGTCGCTGCCGCGCACCTCCCAGGAGCAGGCCACCGTGGGCACCAACGTGGGTACCGACCCGGCCAATGCGCAGCCCGGTGACCTGGTGATCTACCACGCGGACGCCCACCACGTGGCCATGTACATCGGCAGCGGCATGGTCGTGCACGCTCCGCAGACCGGTGACGTGGTGAAGATCTCCCCGGCCACCATGATGGACATCAAGACCATCCGCCGGATCTGACCCGCGGCCCCAGGGCCGTCGCGAGGGCGCCCGCGGCGGGCGTCAGGGCGACCGCCGGGGTGCCGACGCGGTCGAGGGAGCCCGGGCGTCGGCGGCCTCCCCGAGGTGCCGCGCAAACCGTTGGGCTGCCCGGCGCGGTTCCGGCATGATCGACTCGTGGACATCTACCTGGAGACCGAGCGCCTGGCGCTGCGCCGCTTCACCGCCGACGACGCGGACCTGCTGATCGAGCTGGACAGCGATCCGGCGGTGATGCGCTACCTGACCGGTGGCCGTCCGACCGCGCCGGAGGTCGTCCGCGAGCGCCATCTGCCGAACATCCTCGCCGGCTACGAGAAGTGGGGCGGCGACCTCGGGCTGTTCGCCGCGCACACGAAGGACGACGGAGCGTTCATCGGCTGGTTCATCCTGCGCCCGGAGCCGGAGGGCTCGCGGGACGACGTCGAACTCGGCTACCGGCTGCGGCAGGCGGCCTGGGGCAGGGGCCATGCCACCGAGGGTGCGCGGGCCCTGCTGGGCAAGGCGTTCACGGAGCTCGGCGTGCGTACGGTCTGGGCCGAGACGATGTCGGTGAACCACGCTTCGCGCAACATCATGGAGAAGCTCGACATGATGCTCACGGACACCGTCCCCGTTCCCTCCGACATGCAGATGATCGACGGTGCCGAGCACGGAGGCGTGCGGTACGAGATCACCAGGGATCAGTGGGCGCAGCGGTGATCGCGGTGCGGATGACCGTTCGGCGTCCGCACCCACCGATCGTCGCTGCGCCGCGCCGGGGCGTGCCGTGCCGTACGGCTACGGGGGCGGGGTCAGGACCGCGACCTCGGAGCCGTAGCCGACCACCAACTCCCCGTCCGGCGCGAAGGCAACGGCTCGGATCTGGTCGGGAAGGACCAGGTCGGGGCGCATCGTCCGGCCGGTCGCCAGGTCGTGGAGGCGCACGGCCCGGCCGTCCCGGCCGATGGTGGCCAGGACCGGTCGGCCGTTCACCGTGCCGGCGGCCGCCATCCGCGCCCCTCGGCACTGGCTGGTCAGCGCCGCCCCGATCTGCTCAAGGGTCGTCAGGTCCCACACCCGTACGGTGCCGTCGTCGCCGCCGGTGACCGCGACGGCGCGGCCCCGGACCTCCGCCACGGCCAGGGCCGCCACCCAGCCGCTGTGGTTGGTGAGCGGCCCCCCGACCTGCTCACCGGTGCTCAGGTCCCAGATCAGTCCGTCGTCGCCCGCGGTGACCACGACGGCGCGGCCGCCCACTTCGGCAGCGGCCAGGGCCATCACCCAGCCACTGTGCTTGGTGATCGGCCCCACGACCTGCCGACAGGTGGTCAGGTTCCACACCCGTACTCTGCCGTCGTCGCCACCGGTGACCGCGAAGGCGTGGCCCCGGACCTCCGCCACGGCCACGGCCCGGCCGGGACACGAGGTGATGCGCTCGCCGTAGCCGGTGGCCAGGTCCCAGACGCGCAAGCCGTCACCCCCGACCGTCACGGCAACCTCGCGGCGGTCGACCGTCGCCGTCACCATGGCCCTCACCGGGCCGGTGTGCCCCATCAGTGCCGGTCCGGCCGGCCTGCCGGTGTCCAGTTCCCACAGTCGGACCGACCCGTCGTCGCCTCCGGTGACGGCCACTGCACGACCGGCAAGCCTCGACACCGCCACGGTCCGTACGTACCCGGTGTGACCGGCGAGGGGCGTCACGGGGACGGGAGTGAGGTCCCAGACCTGCACCATGTCGTCCGAGCTGCTGGTGACCGCGACCGGGAGTCCGTCCACCGTGGCCGTGGCCACCGCGACGACCCCTTCGGCGTGCCCGGTCAGCGGTGGCCCGAGCTGCTCGCCCGTGGCCAGGTCCCACAGCCGTACCGTTCCGTCCTCCCCGCCGGTCAGCGCGACCGTACGCTGCTGCAGCTGCGTCGTCGCCACCGCCCACACCGGGCCGGTGTGGGCGGTCCATGGCCGGCCGAGGGGCTTGCCGGTGGAGAGGTCCCACACCCGCACGGTGCCGTCCCAGCCTCCGGTGACGGCAACGACCCTGCTGTGCACAGCGGTTGTTGCGACCGCCAGCACAGCGCCGACGTGACCGATCAGCGGCTGCCCGACCTTCTTCCCGGTGGCGAGGTCCCAGAGCCGGACCGTTCCACGGCAGGTACCGGTGACCACACGGGCGCGGCCGTGCACCTCCGCCGTGTCCATCGCCGTCACCGAGGTGGTCCGACCGGTGAAGGAACACCCCGAGGGCCGGCCGGTGAGCAGATCCCACACCTGCATGCCCACCTCGTCGTCGGCGGTCACCGCGACCGCGCGACCGTGGAGCACCGCCGTGGTGATCGCCCGGGCCGGGCCGCCCGGGGGCTCCCCGAGCGTGTCACCGGTGGCGAGGTCCCACACCCGTACGGTGCCGTCCCAGCCGCTGCAGACCGCGACCGTCCGCCCGTCGGCCGTCGCGGTGGCAGCCGCGCGTACGCCCGGACTGCGTCCCGCAGGGTGCGGCCCGACCTGCCCACCGGTGGTCAGATCCCAGACGCGGACCGTGCCTTCGCTGCCGGCGGTGACGACGACCGGCACTCCGTCGGATTCCGCCGTCGCCACCGCTCCGCCCGGGTGGCCGGTCAGTGACCGAAGGCGTCGTCCGTCGAGCGGGGCGCCGACGGCCCACCGGACCTCCCAGCCCGCGGCAGGTGCGACGCGATCTGCGGCGGCCGCGTCGAACCGGTTCACCATGGCGCGGTGCCCCCACCGGAGCGCCTCAAGGCGCAGGAGCCACCACCGGTCTTCGCCGCCGACGGCGCGGTGCTCGCTCAAGGACTTCCAGTACACCCAGGCGGACAATCTGGCGTCCCAGCCCGCGGCCATGGAAAGCAGTGGAACGACCAGGTCCGGGTCCGATCGCACCAGGAAATCCACATCCGTCAGAAGGTCATCGGTCCGGCCCGCCCGGATTGTGGCCTCTATTCTCCTTCGCAGCCCGGCCAGGATGCCCTCGGGCGGGCAGACTTCTGGAATCGGATTCACGACGGCATCTCCCCGGGGTTTGATCGCAATCGGCGCGTGACGTCGAGGGTATGAGCAGGAAGCGGCGTGCTGTAACGGCGATTCATTGCGTCAGGGGTGTCGGTCGTTGCGCCTGCGGGTGGCTTGCGGCGAAACCGTGACCACGACGGCAGACGCCTTCGAGGGAGGCAGGGAGGCTTTCCCGGTCGGCGGAATCAGCGGGAGAGCCGACCCTTCGGACGGGGAGGTGAACCCACCGGGCGGCGCCGTCCGGCCGGACGCGCATGCCGTGTGCCGAGGCGACGGACCGGACGATCTCCAGGCCGCGTCCGCACTCGTCGGCGCTGCGCGCGGTGGTCGAGCCGTCGCTGCGCACAGCGGGCCCACCGTCGGTGACCGCCACACAGATCTGCCGCCTCGAACGATCGTGGAACAGATGCAGGGCAATCGGGGGAGCGGCGTGGACGACGGCGTTGGTCACCAGTTCGGACACCACCAGCAGGACCGCATCCGCGGCATTCCGGTCCACGTTCCAGCTCGCCAGTCGTCCGGCGGATGCCTGCCGCGCACGTCCGACACTCTTCGGGCATTGCGCCAGACGCCATGAATCGTGGTCCGCGGGGAATCGGCACGGCGGATGGCCGGAGAAGGGGTGGCCCGGCGCTCCGTCCGGCCACCCGAGGACTTCGCTGGACTGGTCGCTCCGGCGGCGTGTCGGCGACATGGCTTCTCCTCGGATATCGCTGGCGATCGCGCCGAGGTCCTTCGGTGCCGTGAGTGCTGTGCGGCAGGAGACCGGGAATGCTGTGAATGGGGAGCAGGAAAGCACGTGGACCTGCGGCTGTCAGGCATGAGCCTACGGCGGCCGCCTTCCGCCCATAACGTGCATCCGTTGCGCGGCACGTCGGAATCGTTGCGCCATTTTGGTATGCGTGCGGAATCATTGAGGTGGGCCGTGTCCGGCGTGACGGTTCGTCCGTCGGTGGTGCGCGTGCACACCGGGGGGCCGATGACGCGTTGTCCACGCGGATACGGGGGGGGGGGGGGGGCCCCCCCCCACCCCCCCCCCCCCCGACAAACACACAAACAAGGATG
>NZ_JBHWBW010000003.1:48658-67747 GCF_042735675.1 Kitasatospora sp. NPDC059571 | reverse complement strand
CTCCGGGGGGTGGTCTGCTTCTTTCTTCCCCTCTGTTGCGGGGTGCGCGGGCGCCCCGCGCCCCCCCTCCGCCCCGGTCCTCTCAGCCGATCAGCCGGGAGAGGGCCACGAGACTGCGGCTGCGCTGCACTCCGGGCTCCTTGCGGATCCGCTCGATGACGTTCTCCAAGTGGTGCATGTCGGTGACGAGCAGATGGATCACGGCGTCGGAGTCGCCGGTGACCGTCCAGGCTGCGACAACCTCGGGGAACTGGCGCAGAGATGACAGGATCTCCTCCGGCGGCGTGCGCTCCCGGCAGTAGATCTCCACGAAGGCCTCGGTGCCCCAGCCGAGCAGTGCGGGGTCGAGCACGACGGTGAAGCCGCGGACGACCCCTCTGGCGCGGAGCCGGTCGATGCGACGCTTGACCGCACTGGCGGACAGGCTGACCTCGGCCCCGATCTGCGCGAACGACGCCCGCGCGTCCTCGCCGAGGTGGCGCAGCAGCAGGAGATCGGTGGCATCGAGGCCGGCAGCGGATGTCGGTGCGAGCGTGGGGAAGCCGGCCGCACCGGGGCGTCCTCCCGTCGTTCTGCCTGTCGGCGGTGCGTCGTAGGCCCGCTGGTCTCTCAGCACGTGATCGACTCCTCGGTAGGTGTTCGCCGGGTCGCAGACGGGCACGGCTCCGAACCGTGTGCCGTGCGGTGCGATCAAGGGCTCCGGCGCTCGCCTTCGTGGTGGGACCATGAGCGGGATCTCCGGCACCGCCCCTTCGGGGAGGGGCCCGCGCGACCTGACGTCGACGGGCGAGGCGACCTGACGTCCCTGACCCGTGGTGGGGTGAAGCGGCCCGTTCGCAGGCGCTCCAGGCGCCGGAGACCTCCTGTTCACGGCGTGAACCGGCACGGCCGTGCAGAGGCGAGAGAGGCTGCGCACCGGTCGGTGTCGGCAGCAAGTCCCTTGAAGGCAGGGATGTCGCCGGGGGTTGCCCGGCTGTCGGCCCCCATGGGGGCCTACGGGCAACAGTAGGAGCGGATCGCCCGATCGGCACTGGCCGTGGCATCCACACTTCCGAACCGGCTTGTCCAAAGTGTCCAGTTGGGCCCTGGCGACCGGGCCTGCCCCTGGTGAGGATGCGGCGCTTCCCTGCGTGTGGAGCCGGTCGGCCCGGGCGGCCACCCCCGGTGCGGATGTGGCGAACCGGCCCACCGCCCCCTCACGGTGCCGGGGCCGTCGCCGGCTCGCCCCGGTGAGTGCCGGACGGGATCCAGGGCGGCTCGCTGTGCAGCGTGCCGTCGACGACGGTGACGGCCCGGCCGGAGAGCAGGACCCGGTCGCCGGCGATCCGGCAGACCACGAGTCCGCCGCGCGCGGACGCCTGGTAGCCGGTCACCCCGGGCCGGCCGAGCCGTTCGGCCCAGTACGGTGCCAGGGCCGCGTGGGCGGCACCGGTGACCGGGTCCTCCGGGATGCCGACGGCCGGACAGAACGTCCGGGATACGAAGTCGTACCCGCAGGCGGGGCCGTCCGCCGGCGCGGTCACGGTCACGCTCCTGACCGGCAACCGGCCCACGGCGCCGAGGTCGGGCACGAGGTTGCGCACGGCGTGCTCGTCCGGGAACACCACCAGGGACTTGTCGAGGGCTTCGGTGCGCAGAACGGCGGTCGGGGTGCGGCCCAGGGCGGCCTCCAGGCCGGGCAGCGGTCCGGCCGGCCGGGAGAGCCCCGCGGGGAGGTCGAGCGTGATCGAGCCGTCCGCCTCCGGGCGGGCCCGCAGCACGCCGCTGCGGGTGGCGAAGCGCACCCAGCCATGAGCGATCAGCCCGTCGGAGCGCAGGGCGTGTGCAGTGGCCAGCGTGGCGTGCCCGCACAGGCGGGCCTCCTCCGTCGGGGTGAACCAGCGCAGGCCCCAGTCGGCGCTGCCGTCGCCGTCGGGCCGGGGCAGGGCGAAGGCGGTCTCGGACAGGTTCATCTCCGCAGCGACCCGGCGCATCCACGCCTCGTCCGGCCAGCCCTCCGCCGGCCGGGCGCCCCTGTCCAGCAGGCAGACGGCGGCAGGGTTCCCGGTGAAGGGCCGGTCGGTGAACGCGTCGATGATCCGGATCCGCATGCGGCGACCCTACGAGCCGTGGCCGTCCGCCCGCCAAGGCCAATCCGCATCCGGTGGACCGGTCCCGGCCGGCGCCGCGTGCGCCGCCGTCCGTTCGGGGCCCAGATCTCAAAGAACCCTTTGACATATGACGAGACGTCAAACTAATCTTTGGGACATGCGAATCAGTGATCCCCGGGCGCTCAAGGCGTTGGCGCACCCGCTCCGCCTCGACCTCCTGGAAGTCCTTGCCGCGACCGGGCCCGCGACGGCGGCCCACTGCGGTCGGGTGCTCGGGGTCGCGCAGGCCAACTGCTCCTTCCACCTGCGCCAACTCGCCCGGTACGGCTTCGTCGAGGACGCCGGTCCGGGCCGTGACCGCCGCGAGCGGGTCTGGCGGGTGCCCGACCCCGAGCGGCGGATCCGGATCGCCGTCGACGAGAGCCCGGAGGTCGGGCTGCAGCTGGAGCGGATCGTCGTCGAGCGCGAGGCCGGGGCGATCCTCGACCACGCGGAGCGCCGCGACGCCGAGAGCACGGAGTGGCGGCGGAAGGCGGGCATGATGACGGCCCTCGCCGTGCTCTCCGCGGACGAGGCCGCCGAGCTGAGGGAGCAGTGGCTGGCGCTCCTCGCCCCCTACATCGCCCGGGCGGAGAACGCCGGCGCCGATCGCCTTCCCGGCCGGCGCCACGTCCGCTACTTCCTGGCGGCCACGCCGCTGCCGGACCTCGACGCGGAGGACCGGACGGACGGCGGATCCGAGGGGCGCCGGTAACGGAGCCGGCCGGGCCGCGGCCCGCCGGGGACGGCGGTCGAGCACGTACCCGAACACCGATCAGGACATCTGTCACAGCGCCGAGCGGACCGCTCGGACATGAAGCGGGGGAGACGAACCATGCATTCCGGCACCGACCGATCGATCGACTTCAGCACCGCGGCGCCGGTCGAGGGCTCCCTCGACGTCCGCTGGATCCACGGCGAGGCGGACGAGCCGTCGATCCAGGTCCACCACTACGACCCGCACACGGTCCTGCTCCGCCAGAGCAAGCGCGTCAACTACGAAGCCCCGTTCCTCTTCCTGCTGTTCGGCAACGAGCGCGCGCTGCTCCTGGACACCGGCGCCACCGCCGACCCCGAGCTGTTCCCGCTGCGCGCGACCGTCGACCGGCTGGTCGCCGACTGGCTGGAGCTGCACCCGCGCGAGCAGTACGGCCTAGTGGTCGCGCACACCCACGGCCACGGCGACCACGTGGCGGCGGACGCCCAGTTCGCCGACCGGCCGCACACCACCGTGGTGGCGCCCGAGGAGGAGGCCGTCCGGTCCTTCTTCGGCTTCGGCGACGACTGGCCGGCCGGGACGGTCGACCTCGACCTGGGCGGCAGGGTGCTGCAGGTCCTCGGCTCACCCGGCCACCACAAGAGCTCCGTCACCGTCCACGACCCCTGGACCGGCATCCTGTTCACCGGCGACACCGTCCTCCCCGGCCGCCTGTACGCCTTCGACTTCGCGGCCTTCCGTGCCACCCTGGACCGGCTCGTCGACTTCGCGCGGACCCACACCGTGACCCACGTGCTCGGCTGCCACGTCGAGATGACGAACCGGCCGGGACGGGACTACCCGATCGGCGCCGCCCACCAGCCGGACGAGCGGCCGCTCCAGCTGACCCCGGGCCACCTCACGGCCGTCCGGGACGCCGCCGAGTCCGTCGCCGACCGACGCGGCATCCACCGGTTCGACGACTTCCTCCTCTACAACGAGCCCCGGCCGGTCGACCAACTCCGCCTGCTGGGCAGGGGCATCGCCCACAAGGTGCGGGTGGCGGCCACACCGCGCCGCCGCCGGCCGGGCGCCGCTCCGCGGTAGGGCGGCCGGCCGCGCCCCGGTGCGGTGCGGGCGCCGCGTCCCAGGCCATCCGGCGTATCACCGGGCCCCGGGGGTGTCGGAGGTGGCCGAAGTTCCTCGGTGTACGGAATAATCCCCCGTGGTCCTGGACACACCGGAGGCGGCATGACCGACCCGCAGAGCATCCTCGAACAGGCCCGCCGAGGCGCCGCACCGCCGAACTGGCGGCTCTACACCAAGAAGCGCGGGAAGCTGTCCGGCCTGCTGCACGGCTCCTCGCACGACCCCGACCCGCTGCTGGTCATCACCCCCGACGGCACCGTCGAATACCGGGACGACCGCACGCCCCCCGGCGTCGTGCGGTTCGACGACCTCGTGGGGGTGGAGCTGCAGGTCCGGGGACAGAGCTTCTCCGACAGCTCCACGGTGAACATCTCCGTCTGGCTCGACCTCCACGGGCGCGACGGAGGGAAGGCGAAGTGGCGCCCTTCGTCCTTCGGCAACGACCTGCAGGCGATCCAGGGCTTCCTGGAGGCGTACGGCGCCCACAAGGCCCTCCGCGGCGGCTGACCGGGCACCCGCCGGCCCTCGGCGGGCCCGCCCCGAGGCCGTTCGGGCCCGAGGCCCACCGACGACGAGGCACGCACCGGCAGGCAGTGGCCCACCGGTGCGTGCCTCGCGGTCGATCGGTCGATCGGGTCGGTCTCGGGTCACGTCAGGTCTCGAACACGGGCGGCTGGAGGCCGGCGAGGCATCCGGTGTCCGGCGCGGTCGGGCTGTCGAAGAAGGACGTGGTGATCGACTGGGCGCACGGCGAGTCGGCGAAGACCACGTGGGCGACGTAGGGGACGGTGACCTCGGTGGACCGGCTCAGCGTGCGAGCCGCGTACGGCCCGTTGCTCGGCGCGGTCTGGGCGTCGAAGCCGCCCGACAGGACGAGGGTGGGGATGTCACTGCGCGTCACGTCGCGGACCGAGGGCGGCGCGGCGGGGATGTCCCAGGCGCGGCAGTCGTCGTGGAGCCAGGGCAGCTGCGGGGCGTTGGCCAGCACCGAGCGGGGGAACGACGGGAAGGCACGCTTCCCTGCGCGGATGACGTCGGCCTCGCTCTCGTACGGCGTCCATTCGCTGCAGAAGACACCGAACGCGAGCCCGTGGGCGATCCTGCCCATGGCCTGCGGGCTGAGCTTGCCGCCGGCCAACTGCTCGGCGATCCGCTGCGGGTTGCCGTGGGCCAGCTCGTCGATGGAGCGGGGCACCCCGGTCGCGACGTGGGTGGCCGCGGTCAGCCAGTTCACCAGGGTGCCGCCGTCCAGCACGACCTTCACCGGCTCCGGGTGGCCCGGGACGGAGACGGTGGTGGTGACGGGCCGGGCCTCGAGCTCGCTCACGAGGCGGAGGAAGGTGCGCTTCAGGTCCGGGTAGCGGTCGTTGCAGGCGGCCTGCTGCGCGCACGCGGCGAACAGGCCGTCGAAGCCCTCCTGCGCGGCCCTCCAGGTGACGGCCCCGCCGGCCAGGGACGGCGGCAGGACGCCGTCGATGCCCACCGAGCGGACGCCTTCCGGGTGCAGGCGCATGTAGAGCAGGGCCAGGTCGGTGCCGTACGAGATGCCGAACACGTTCCACCGCTTGAGGCCCAGCGCCACGCGCAGATCGGCGTAGTCGGCGGCGCTCTCGGTGCCGTTGTAGGCGCCGAGGTCGGCCCCTCGGCCCACCAGCCGGTCGCGGCAGGCGCGGGTCGCCTCGACGTGCAGGCGCCCGGTGGACGGCGCGCCGTAGACGAGGCCGAGGGCATCGGCGTTGAACTGGTCGATGTTCGGGCAGGTGAGCTGCGGATCGGCCGAGTAGGTTCCCCGCTGGGACATGAAGATGACGTCCCGGTCGCGGTTCAGACCGCCGTTGAGCGCCAGCGGGATCTCGGAGACCGCGTCGTCGCCGGGCCCGCCGGCGAACCACACGATCGGGTCGGACGCCGGCCGCTTCGTCGCCGCCGGCACGATCGCGACCCCTAAGGTGATCGTTCGCCCGGTGTGCCGGGAGCGGTTCTCGGGCACGGTGAGCGTTCCGCAGCGGGCCTCGTCGAGTGCGGGGATCGGGTCCGCCGTCCTCGGGCAGGGGCCCGGCTGGAAGCGGGCGTGGCCCACTGTGCGGGCGGCCGTGCCGAGCGGGTTCTCCGCACCGGTGTCGGCCCTGGCGGGCAGCGCGGCGAGGCCGGCGAGGAGGACACCGGTGGTGGCCCCGGCCAGTGCGGTCCGGAGCCGTCGCACGGTGCGCGGCCGGTGGGGCGGGCGGACGGACATCATGCGGTCTCCGGCTCGGGGGTGATGGTGAACGGTTTGGGTGCCAGCCCCGCCACACAGGCGGTGTCGGGTGCGGTCGGGTTGACCAGGAAGGAGGTCAGGACGGACGCGGCGCAGGGCGACTGGGGCACCACCCAGTGGCCGATGCCGGGAATCAGCACGGCGGTCGAACGCGGCAGCGTCCGGGCCGTATAGGCACCCCAGCTCGCTCCGGTCTTCGCGTCGAAGGTGCCGGAGAGAACGAGCGCCGGCACCCTGCTGGAGGTGGCGACGCGCTGGACGGCCGTGCGGTCCGGGACGTTCCAGACGCGGCAGACGTCGTACTCGAAGGGCAGCTGCGGCGCTTGGGCCAGGACGGTGTCCGGCCAGCCGGGGAAGGCCCGGCGCCCGGCCTCCAGCACGTCGGCCTCCGAATATCCCGGCACCCACTCGCTGCAGGCCACCGACTGCGTCAGGCCGTGGGCGAACTCGCCGATGACGGGCGTCGCACCGGCGGCCTGGGCCCGGGCGAAGCGCTCGGGGTTCCCGTGGGCGAGTTCGTCGAGCGCCGCCGGGACGTCGACCGCCTTGACGGCATTGGCGACCAGCAGGTTCACCAGCGCGCCGCCGTCGAGGACCACCCGCACCGGGTCACCTCCCGCCGGCGGCTGCGCCGTCAGCCTCAGCGGATGTGCCTCCAGCCGCCGGACCTGCTCCGTCAGGAGGCCCGGGAGGTCCGGATAGCGACTCGCGCAGGGAGACTGCGCCGCGCACGCCGCGAAGATCGCGCCGATCCCCTCCCGGGCGCTGTCCCACGTCCACGGCAGGCTCACGATCTGCGGCGGTGCGACCGAGTCGATCGCCACCGAGCGGATCCCCTCGGGGTGCCGGCGCAGATAGGTGAGGGCCAGGTCGGTGCCGTAGGAGTACCCGTAGACGTTCCACTGCCTGACGCCCAGCGCCCTGCGCAGGTCGGCGAAGTCCGCGGCGTTCTCGGTGGTGTTGTAGGCACTCAGCTCGACCCCGTCGGCCGCCAGCCGGTCCCGGCACTCCTTCGCCGCGCGCACCAGCCGCCGCCCGGTCGAGGGCGCGTCGTAGGCCAGCCCCACCGCGGTCGCGCCGAACCGGTCGATCTCCGGACAGGCGAGGTTCGGCTGCGCGTGGAGCGTGCCGCGCTGGGCCATGACGATGAGGTCGCGGTCCCGGTTCACACCGGAATCGATCAGGAAGGGAATGCTCCCGAACGCATCGCCGCCGGGACCTCCCTCCATGAACACCACCGGGTCCGCGGCCGGCGTCGCCGACACGGCGGGAATGATCGCGACGGCCAGCCGGATGGTCCGCCCGCCGCGCCGTTCGCGGTTCTCGGGCACCTCCAGGTACCCGCACCGCCCCGGGACCGGATCGGGCGTCTCCGGGCAGGCCGCCGGCACGAAGCGCGCCGGGCCCGCTGACACGCCCTCATGGACGGCCGCCGACGCGGCCCCGCCCGGCGCCGGGCCCGCTGCGCCCACGAGGGTCAGCACGCCCAGGACGAGTGCCGCCCCGGTGGGGGCGCCCCGGGCACGCCCCCGTGCGTACCGGTGCTGCGCCCACCGTCGAACCGACCTGCCGAACCCACGAACGGGTGACGCCGAACCCCGTTCGCTACCCTGCTCCACCATGTGATTCCGTCTCTCTGACGACCCGTCCGCACCGGCCGCGACGCCGCGTGGATGTGCCCGCCACGTGGTTCGGGCGGACACTGGCCAGCCTGCGTCGGCGGGTGGACGTCCACCACTCGCGGACTCCACCTGGAGCAGATCCCCGCCCCGGTCCTCACCCTTCGGCGCGGCGGACGGCAGGCCGTGCGGCGCCGCACCGGGGGCGGGTGCCGACGCGTCAGACGGACCCTCGGGGCGGGGTCAGCGGTATTCGCAGAGGTAGGCGGTGTCGCTCTCGACCTTGAGCTCGAAGCTGCTGCTGCCGGGGACGTCGAACCGGGTGCCGGCCGCGAAGGTCTCCCAGCCGTCGGCCCCGGGCAGCCTGACGGTCAGGGCGCCGCTGATCACGTGCATGGTCTCCGGGGCGGCGGTGTCGAACCGGTAGTCGCCGGGTCCCATGATGCCGATGGTCGCCGGCCCGTGCTCCTGCTTGAAGGCGATCGACGTGACCGCGCCGTCGAAGTACTCGTTGACCTTGAACATGGGATCCCCCTCGGGGAACGGGCGGGAACGAGCGTGCTGCTCGCCGCGTGCCGGGTGTCGGACAGTAGGGCGGGGGAAAGCTACCGGCGCCGCCGTCGCGGCCGGTGACCCGTCTCGCCCCGTGAACTCCTCCCGGGGCCGGCCGGCCGTGCCGGCCGGCAGCACCCGACCGGCGCCCGGTATCTCGGCTGCGCCTGCCGGCCCGGTGCGTCTAGCCTGGCGGCCACTACGGACCACAGGGGGAAACGGTGCTGGTCATGCCCGAGCGGCGGACGTCGACGATGGAGCTGTTGGCCGGCGAGGCGGCGGCGCGTGGGATGGCGGTGCGGGCGGCGGAGGAGCTCGGCCCGCTCACGGGGCCGGCCCATTGGTACGGCGGGCCGCTCGCGGGTGCACGGTTGGCGGGCAGACTCGGGTTCGCGCTGCTCGAACCGGTGGATGACTGGCTCGCCGAGCTGCCGGAGGAATTCACCGGCCGGGACATCCGCTCGGCCACCGTCGCCGACGCGCGGGCGCTCGACGAGCCGACGTTCGTCAAGCCGCCACGCGACAAGACCTTCCCCGCGGGCGTCTACGCCGACGGGTCCCGGCTGCCCGCCGGTCTGGACCCGGCAACGCCGGTGCTCCTCTCCGAGGTGGTGACCTTCGAGGCCGAGTACCGGCTGTTCCTGCTGGACGGGCGCATCGCCACGGCCGGCCGGTACGCGGTGTTCGGCCGGCTCGACCCGCGCCCGCTGCGCACGGACGAGAGGGACCGTGCCGCGCGGGCCACCCTGGCGGAGATCACCGGCTTCGTCGACCGGCTGATCGCCGCAGCGGGGCACACCCTGCCGAGCGCCGTCGTCCTGGACGTCGGCCGGCTGCTCGACCCGTACCGTGCGGGGCACCGTTGGGCCGTGGTGGAGGCCAACATGGCGTGGTTCTCGCATGCGTACGCCGCCGATCCGGCACGGGTGCTCGACGTGGTGCTCCGAGCGGCGGGGCCGCGCGAGCGGGTGCGGCCGGGCGATCTGGCGTTCGTGCGGCACTGACGCGCGCTGCCCGGACGGCGGGCCTTCTCGCGGGACCTCACCGTCGGGCTCGCCCCGGTCCGGCCGGTGCGGCAGCAGCCACCCCGGACGGCATTTGTACGAACGATGCCGCTGCCGGTTGACTCGTACAGCGGTTCTCCTGTGGCGTGGGGCACGCTCCTCGCCGACGCTGAGCTGGGCGGCGAGCCCTCGACGCCCCTACCGCGCCGGCCGAAAGGATTCCCATGGGCGTCACCACGACCGATCACCAGGTCCCGCACAAGTCGACCGTCCCTGCCACCAAGGACCAGCTCGTCGAGCTCTTCCTGCGCGAGCGCGACGGCACCCCGCCGGGATCGCCCGGAAACCGCAAGGCCGTCCTCATGCTGCACGGCAGGAGCGTTCCGGCACTGGCGGGCTTCGACCTCCAGCACACCTCGTACGGATGGGCCGAAGCGCTGGCCCAGGCCGGCTACGACGTCTTCATGATGGACCTTCAGGGCTCGGGGCGGTCGCCGCGCCCCCGCATGGAGGACCCCTGCAACGTCAATCCGATCCATCAGGCCGCCATCACGCCCAATCCCCTCCCGGGCGCGCGGACCCACAGCTACCCGTACCAGCTGACCAACTCCCAGAGCGACTTGGACGAGCTCACCACCGTCGTGGAGTACATCCGGACCACGCGCAGCGTCTCGAAGGTCGCCTTCATCGGCTGGTCGGCCGCCGCGTTCACGATGGGCCCGTACGCGATCAAGAACCCGGCGAAGGTGGAGAGCCTCTTCCTCCTCGCGCCGATCTTCCCGCCCAAGGGCAGCGCGACCCCGCCGGCCCCCCTGCCGGTGCCCGGTTTCCCCACCCACCTCCTCACGCGCGCCGGCCTCGACACCGCCTGGGGCAACGAGCTGCTGTGTGCGAACCAGCGGGAACCCGGCATGCTCGACGTGGTGTGGAGCGCGCTCCTGGACAACGATCCGATCGGCCGCACGTGGGGGAAGATCCTGCCGTCCGGCAGACCGGAGGGCGTCAGCCGGTACCGGAACTTCGTGACGTGGGGCTGGAACAAGACGACCGCGGGCCAGGGCGGTGTCCTGGGCGGGAGCGTCCCCGTACTCATCGTGTACGGGGAGCACGACAAGACGGCCAACACGCCGCAGCCTGCCCCCAGCCCAGCGCTCGACTTCTCGGTCCCCGCCCTCTACGACGCCATCACGGGGCCCAAGAAGCTCCTGATCAAGGTGGACTGCGCCGGACACCAGATGCCCTGGGAGGTGCAGCACAAGAACCTGCACAACCTGTCGAAGCACTGGATCAAGCACACCGACGCCGGCGGCAAGACCCAGGGCCGCTACGACATGGACGCGAACGGCGTGCTCAGCCCGACCCCTTAGAAGTCGATGCCCCTCAGCGAGCAGGTCACTCCGTGCCGCCCGCGCTGCGCCGCTGCCGTGCAGGCCGCCGCGGCACCTCCACCTCCACCTACGCCGACCCGCACCACGGGCTCACCGGGATCCTGCTCACCCAGACCGGCATGTCCGTCCCCCGACGCGGCCCGCCTCGTCCACGACTTCTGGACCACCGTCTACCAGGCCGTCGAGGACAGACAGCGGCCCGGCGCCCGGTCGGTGCCACCGGGTGCCATCCCGTACGGGCTGCGCCGGCAGGGGCTTCTGACGCTTCCGTACATCACGCTGCGCTCCGGCGCGGACGGAAGTGGGCGAGGGTCCGGTGCGCCTCGGCGCACCGGGCCCGGGTCGCTTCCCGGTCGGGACCGCGCGACGTCCGGCCGCCCCCGAGGGCCCGGCCGGCGTTCCGTGCCTCAGGCCCAGAAGCCGTTCGTTGCCGTCAGGTCCTCGACGCACTCGTCGAGGTCGGTGATCTTGTCGCCGACGATGCGGAACACGATGCCGCCGGCCATGTCGACCGTCCTTCCGGCCCGCTCGGCGGTGAACCGGTGCACCGACATCACATGACCTCGACCGTCGACGAAGAGGTGCAGCAGCTCGACCCGGAAGGTGCCCTGCGTCTCCGCGGCGAGCTGGCCGTAGTAGCCGAGTACCGCGTCCACGCCCTTGAAGTCGCCGGACAGCTTGTGGCTGCCCGGGACGTGCTGCGTGCAGTCGCTGGTCATCATGCCCCTGAGGGTGTCCATGTCACCCCGCGAGAATGCCTCGTACCCCTTGCGGATCAACGCGGCATGTGGGTGTTCGGCCATGGCTCCTCGCCACCCTTCCTGGACGAGCAGGGAAATCGCCTGATGTCTCCACCCTGTCACTGGCTATACGGGCGGTCTATTCGGGGAGCCGCGGGGCGCAGCGGGCGAGCGGCCGGCGTGCGAGGGCCTCGCGGTCCTCCGGCTCGCTTCTCGACGAGGACGCCGTCCTCGATTCCGGGGCGCGCCTGGATCGTGCCGTCGTTGACGTCGATCACGCGCTGCCGCTGTCAGACGTCGCCCAACCGGCGGTAGATGTCCTGCAGGGCTTCCACGGCGTCGTTCGCCGCCCTGCCGTTGTCGCTGTGCGGCCCGGGGACGACCGAGAGCGCGATCCAGTCGGCGCCGCGGCATCCCTGGGTCCTGGCCATCAGGACCTTTCCGTCCCGGACTTCCAGTTCGCGGAATCCGCCGGGGCCGAGGGCGGGCATGTCCTCGAAGGTGAAGGCGGGGTCCAGGGACTCGGTCTCGGCGGCCTCCCGGTCGTGCCGGTCCTTGGCGACGAGGGCGCAGCGGTCCTCCGGTGACCTGCCGGTGTCGGGCCCGGGCAGTTCGCGGGTGAAGGTGACACCCAGGCCGCCGAGGCCCCCGTCGTTGCTGACCTGGCATCCGCCGGCGGCCAATTCCGGCCCGGTGCCGCCCTGGTCGGTGTTCAGGATCCGGTACTCGGGACGCATGAGCGGGTTGTGCCGCGGATCGTCCAGGGTGTAGTCCGGCGCGTACCGGGTGAGGAATCCGGACCCCAGAAGCGTGCAGAGGTCGGCCCCGGCCTTCGGGACGATGGCGTCGGCCGGCAGCGGGCGCTCGGTGACGGTGGCCGCCGCCGACGGGCCGGACCTGTCGGGGGCGCCGGCGCCGATCGAGCAGCCGGATCCGGAGAGGACGGCTGCGCCGAGCAGTGCGGCCAGAGCCGTCCGGCGAATGCGGTGGTGGGTGATGATCCGTTCCCCCGAGTTTCCCGTTGTCCTGGGTGCTTCCCGTTGCCCCACGTGCATTCATGGCCGGCGCCAGTCGTCAGGCCCCCTTGGAACCGATCATCCGGGGAGCCGGACGCGCACTCTACCGGCGGACCGCCGAGATCAGTCCGCCGGGCCGCTCCTCGCGCTGCGGCGGGGTGCTGATCGGGCGGCCGTAGGCGGCGGCCCGATCGCGCAGGGTGTGGCTCTCGGCCTCCCAGCCGTGCCCGGCCAGCCAGGCAACCGGGTCGTCGGGCATCTCCGACACCCACATGGACGCCGCCGACCCCGGCACGGCGTCCGCGCCGAAGCGCTCGATCACGCCGCGCGAGCCCAACGTCAGCCCCATTCGACTTCCCGCCGCCGACTGCGCGCTGATCCGGGCCAGCAGGAGCTCCACCGCATCCTCGGGCAGATAGATCAGCAGCCCTTCGGCGATCCACGCGGTCGGCACGGCCGGGTCGTGCCCGGCGGCGGCCAGCGCGCCCGGCCAGTCCTCACGCAGATCAACCGCGACGGGGATCCGCTCGCAGCGCGCGACGGCCCGCTCCCGGCGCAGTACCGAGGCCTTGAAGTCCAGTGGGGCGGCGGTGTCGACCTCGAACAGCCGGGTGCCCCCGGGCCAGTCCATCCGGAACGCCCGGCTGTCCATGCCGGCGCCGAGCAGCACGACCTGCCGGACCCCGGACGCGGAGGCCTGCTGCAAGAGGTCGTCGAGGAACTTCGTCCTGATGACGATGGAGAACGACACGGCCAGCCGGCGGCGCCGCGCGGCCTCGTCATCGGGCTGCGGCGGCGAGGAGGGCCACAGGCCGCCGGCGGCGGCGAACGCCCGTGCCAGCGGGTCGCGGAACAGCGCGTTCTCCCGCTCGGTCTCCAACGCCCGCACTCTGGCCACCCCCACCGCCGTGGCCCACACTCCCGACGGCTGCACCCGCTCCTGCTCATCAGTCACCGGGCCAGCCTAGAGGGTCGCTGCGGCTCGGCTAGCGTGGGCGCATGGTGCATCTCAAGCAGCCTCAGCTGTCCGGGCTGGGGCGGAACCCGACTGCTCCGGTGGACGTCCTGGTGCGGCTGGTCCGCGCCGGTGGCGAGGCACCGCACATCCGACCGCTGCTGGTGGACCACCCCAACTTCCCGCGCCGGGAACCGCGCGGCTTCATGGACGAGCCGGACCCCCGGGTGCGCGTCCACGCCCTGAAGGACCCCGGGCTGCCCGTACCGGAACTGCGGCGGCTCGCGGCATGCGAGGAGCCGTTCCTGCGCGCAGCCGTGGCCCGGCACCCCAACGTCCGTGCGGACCTGCTGGAGCGACTCCTGGCGGACCCGGACGCCGGCGTCGCCGACGAGGCGGCCGCAAACCCCGTGCTGCAGCGGGCCCGCATGGGCCGCATCCTCGCCGGGGCCGGCCTCTGACGGCTGCCCGTGGCCGGGCCGGCCGCGAGCGTCGGCGGGAGTGCTAGAAAGGTCTGGTGGATGTTCCCTCCGAGCCCTCGACCCTGCGTGTCTTCGTGGCACTGGCCCCGCCCGACGACGCGAAGGACGAGTTGGCCCGGGCCCTGCGGCCCGCGTACGCCACGTACCCGCGGCTGCGGTGGAACCGGATCGAGGACTGGCACATCACCCTGGCCTTCCTCGGCGAGCTGCCCGCCACGGCGGTGCCGTTGCTGCGGTCGGTGCTGGCCGGCCGGGCGGCCTCGCACCCCGCCCTGGAGCTGGGCCTGCGCGGGGGAGGGCACTTCGACGAGCGGCTGCTGTGGAGCGGGATCGACGGGGACGTGGAGGGACTGCACCTGCTCGCCGCGGACGTCCGCGAGCTGGTCAGGTCCTGCGGGATCGAGTTCAGGGAACGCCCGCTGCGTCCCCATCTGACGCTGGCGCGGTCCCGTCGCGACGATGCCACCAGCGTGCCGCAGGCCGCGGCCGGGCTCGCCGGGTTCGTGGGCCGGTCGTGGCAGGCCGAGCGTCTCCACCTGGTCGGCAGCAACATCGGCCGTGGGCCCGGGCCGATCCGCTACCGCGACATCGAGGCGTGGCGCTTCGGTGCTGCGGTCCGGTCCGATGGTGAGAGCGCTCCCGCCGAGCGGTAGGCGACAGGCGGGCGCGGGCGAGAGCCGTCCTCCGGCCCGGCCGAGCAGCTGATCGGGACGGCTTCGCCGAGGGCCCGTCAGGCGCCCCGCCTGGCCCTCTGCGGGGACGAACGCCCACTCTCTCCGTCCTTGTGCGGTGGGTGAGTTCGCAGATTCGCCGCAAGGTGATCGTGCCGCGCGTCTTGTCGAACGGGGGGTCGATCGCCATGCTGCATGCATGACATTTCTCATGGCACGGCCCAGGCGCCGCGCGTGGAAGAGAGCGCTCTCATTGATTCCAGTCGTCGCGGTCACGGTGGCGGCCACCGTTGTCGCGACCGTGGGTGCCGCGACAACGGACGCCGTGGCGGCGGTGCCCCCGACACCGCCGGGCTTCACGCTCACCTGGAGCGACGACTTCAACGGTGCGTCAGGGACCGGTATCGATCAGAACCTGTGGAAGTACGACACCGGGCCGGGCAGCAACTTCGGCACCGGTGAGATCGAGACCATGACCAGCAGCACCTCGAACGTCTACTACGACGGCCAGGGCCATCTGGTGCTCCAGGCCCTGCACTCCGGTTCCGACCCGCGGGCCGGATGGACCTCCGGGCGCGTGGAGACCCAGTCGGCGGCCTTCGGCGCCCCGGCGGGCGGGGTCGTGCGCATCGAGTCCGTCCTGCAGCAGCCGAACGTCAACACCGCCAACGGCGCGGGCTACTGGCCGGCGTTCTGGATGCTCGGTGCGCCCCTGCGCTCCGGTGTGACCTGGCCGAAGTCCGGCGAGATCGACATCATGGAGGACATCAACGGCCGCAGCTCCGTCTTCAGCACCATCCACTGCGGCGTGAACCCGGGTGGCCCGTGCAACGAGTCGACCGGCATCGGCTCGGGTGAGCGCGCCTGTTCGGGCTGCCAGACCGGCTTCCACGACTACGCGGCGGAGATCGACCGCTCGGTCTCGCCGGAGCAGATCCGGTTCTACCTGGACGGGAACAACTTCTTCACCGTCAACGCCAACCAGGTGGACGCGACGACCTGGTCCGACGCTATCGACCACCCGTTCTTCATCATCTACGACCTGGCGATCGGCGGCGGCTTCCCGGACGCCTTCGGCGGGGGCCCGAACGCGGCCACGGTCTCGGGCGGCAAGCTGGTCGTCGACTCGGTGGCCGTGTACAACAAGGGTCCCGGCTCCGGGGGCGGCGGTGGTGGCTCGGTGACCGGCCAGACGATCACCGGTCCGGGCGGCAAGTGCGTGGACGTCGCGGGTGACGACACCGGCGGCGACGGCACCGCGGTCCAGCTCTGGGACTGCCAGTCGGGGGCCAAGGACCAGCACTGGACCTGGAGCGGACAGACCCTGCAGACCCTCGGCAAGTGCCTGGACATCGCCGGCGGCAACAGCGCCGCGGGCACGAAGCTGCAACTCGCCACGTGCAACAGCGGTGGCTACCAGTCGTGGGTGCGGCAGAGCGACGGCTCGCTGCGGAACCCGACCAGCGGCAGGTGCATCGACTCGCCGTCGGGTGCCACCGCGAACGGCACCCGGCTGCAGATCTGGGACTGCAACAGCTCCGGCGCCCAGCAGTTCGCGATCGGCACCCCGATCTACGGTCCGGGCGGCAAGTGCGTGGACGTGGCGGGTGACGACACCGGCGGCGACGGCACCGCGGTCCAGCTCTGGGACTGCCAGCAGGCGACCTCGCTCGACCAGAAGTGGACCTGGAGCGGCCAGACCCTGCGCACGCTGGGCAAGTGCCTGGACATCGCAGGCGGTGTGAACGCGGCCGGCACCCAGCTCCAGCTGGCCACGTGCAACGGCGGCGGCTACCAGAACTGGGTCGCCAACGCCGACGGCTCGATGTCGAACCCGACCACGGGCAGGTGCATCGACTCGCCGTCGGGTGCCACCGCGAACGGCACCCGGCTGCAGATCTGGGACTGCAACAGCTCCGGCGCCCAGAAGTTCGCCCTGGCCTGAGGGCGAGCAGGACCTCGGCCCTGAACGGAGCCGTCCGCGCACCCGCGGTTCCACGCCGCGCGTGAACCGACACCGAGCACGTCGAGGGCCTCATCGTCCGCGGTGGGGCCCTCGACCTCCTGCCCGGGCCTGTTCGCGCGGCGCGTGGCCGCGGAGCCCGGGCAGGAACCCGTTTGGCGGACCGTCCCGACCACTGCTACGTTGCCGGAGGCCGTGCGAGAGAACGAGGAGGTGGTACCCGTGAACGCAGTATCGACATGGGTGCTCCCCTCCGGGGTCACGGTCGGGCGGTAGGTCGTCCGGGAGCGCCGTCATGAGCACTCCCGAAAGGCACCACCGTGCACTTCACGTCCGAACAGCGTCTCGACGGCGACGTCCTCGAACGCGCATTCACCCTCGGCGGGATCCCCGGCATCCTGTGGACGCCCGCGTCCGCATCCGCACCCGCGCCGCTGATCCTGATCGGCCACCCGCCGCTCGGCCTGCACAGGATGTACCCCCGGCTGGCGGGGCGGGCCAGGTACTACGCGGCGGAGTACGGCTTCGCCGCGGCCACCATCGAGCTCCCCGGGAGCGGCGACCGGCCTCGTCTGGCCGCCGTCGACCAGGCCCGCGCCGACCTGCGCCGGGCGATGGAGGCCGGCGAGCCGGTCAGCGGCGAAGTCGTCGACGCCCTCATCCTCCCGCTGGTCGAGCAGGCGGTCCCGGAGTGGCGGGCCGCCCTGGACGCACTCCTCTCGCTCCCCGGGATCGGCGGCCCGGTCGGGTACGAGGGGGGAGTGATCTCCATCGGCGTCCGGCTGGCGGCGGTCGAGCCGCGCATCGTGGCCGGCGGCTTCTTCGCCGGGAGTCTGATCCCCGCCACCGTGTTCGAGGAGGCCCGCCGGGTCACCATTCCGCTGCAGGTCCTGCTGCAGTGGGACGACGAGGGGAACGACCGGCAGGCGGCCCTGGACCTCTTCGACGCCTTCGGCTCCGAGGAGAAGACACTGCACGCCAATCTGGGCGGGCACACCGGCGTCCCGCACTTCGAGCTCGATGCCGGCGCCCGGTTCTTCGCCCGGCACCTGAAGTGAGACCGGGCCCTCGGGCCACCGGCAGACGCCGAGCCGTGCCGGCCGGGATGCTGCTCCTCAAGGGCAGGTCCCGGCCCGCCCGGCCGGTGACGGCGCGGGTCCTCGCCGACTCGGGAGGGACCCGCGCCACCCGCAGCCCTGCATTGTTCGATTCCGCCGTCCTTCGGTCGGCGGCCCTGCCGTCACCGCGTCCCCGCGGCCGACTGCCTGACGGCGGCTCGTCGGGCCGTGTGTGATCGCGCGGCGGACGGCCGACAGATGGGATGGTGGTGTGCCGTGGGAGGAACTGATCACGGACGCTCGCCCGGCCGGCACCCCGCCGGCCGGTGGGCGGAACGCCCCCGCATGCCCGAAGAGACCCCGGACAACGAGAAGGCACCCCTTGGCAACCGACTACGACGCCCCGCGCGACAGCAACGACGACGGCAAGGACGAGAGCATTGAGGCACTGAAGAGCCAGCGCGAGGACACCCAGAGTTCCGCGGTCGACGCCGACCCCGAGGCCGTCGAGGGGCTGGAGCTCCCGGGTGCCGACCTGTCCGGCGAGGAACTCACCGTCCGGGTCGTGCCCCTTCAGGAGGACGAGTTCACCTGCATGACCTGCTTCCTGGTCCACCACCGCGCCCAGCTCGCGGGCGAGGACAAGAACGGGCAGCCCATCTGCCGCGACTGCGCGTCCTGATCCCTGCGGGAGCACGAGGGCCGGCCGGCGGTGGTCCGTGTTTCGGCCCGCCGGCCGCGCCGGCCGCGTGCCTGCCCGCCTCGCCCGAGGCACTGGCCGCGGGGCCCGGCCGTGGGTAGTGGGGGAGGGCGCGGCGCGCCCGGACCGATCTCCTCTGGTACGGTGCGCCGATGTCGGCGATCAGGAAGATCCAAGTCACCTTTGACTGTGCAGAACCCGAGCGCCTTGCGCGCTTCTGGTGCGAGGTGTTGGGGTACGTCGTACCGCCGCCGCCGGAGGGGTTCGCCACGTGGGACGACTACCGGCACTCCCTGCCCCCGGAGCAGCGGGATTCATGGTTCGCCTGCATTGACCCCTCCGGTGTGGGCCCGCGACTGTACTTCCAGCGTGTTCCCGAGGGGAAGGCCGCCAAGAACCGGCTGCATCTTGATGTACGGGTCGCCACCGGGCTCGTCGGTGAGGAGCGCCTCGCCGCACTTGAGGCCGAATGCGCACGACTGGTCCCGCTCGGTGCGGTGCACGTGCGAACGCTGTACGACGGCAACGATGCCTGCATCCCGATGCAGGACATCGAGGGCAACGAGTTCTGTCTCGACTGAGCGATCCCGGGCCGCAGCGGCTCCGTACCGGCGGTGGTGTGCCGGGCGGCGGGCCTAAGGTCCCCGGGGGCGGCGGGCGGCCCCGGGCCCGCGCTAAACCGGGGGGGGGGGGGGGGGGGTGTGCCGGC